>JAEWHN010000358.1 GCA_023387775.1 Pseudomonadota bacterium
TCGCGATGGTGGCAGTGATCGCCTTCGTCTTCGGCGCGGCGCTGGACGTGCTCATGCGTGACGACGGCTTTGGCCCCATCGGCAACATGACACTGTTCACGGCCGGCTTCTTCGCCGCCATATTTGCCGTCAATTGCTACGGCATCCCGCTTCGCGACCTTACCCTTGCCACGGCCACCGGCCTTTGCGGTGCCTTCGTGACAATCGCCGTCCTGGCTTTGGCCAAGGCGGGCCTTTCGCGCATCTGAGCTGGTCGTTCAGAGCCCGACCATGCGCCGGACCTCGGCCGGCGAAACGCCGGCGCGGCGCAGTTCGGCGAGGCCGCTGGCGTTCTCGCTTTTCGACAGCTTGCGGCCATCGGCCCCGAGGATCAGCCTGTGATGAAAATAGCTGGGCGCCGGCAGGCCGAGCAGGCTCTGCAGCAACCGTTGCATGCCGGTTGCCTCGTAGAGATCGCGGCCGCGAACAACGTGGGTGATGCCTTGCAGCGCGTCGTCGGCGACCACCGAAAGATGATAGCTGGTAGGGATCTCGCGGCGGGCGATGACCACGTCGCCCCAGTCCTGCGGGCGCGCCTCCACGGCCTGCGTCTCTGCCAGCGTCTCGTCGGTGAACTCGTTCCAGAACAACGGGGCTTCGAGCCGCGCAAGCGCGGCTTGCGTGTCGAGCCGCCAGGCAAAGGGCGCGCCAGCTGCGATGCGGCGCCGGCGTTCGGCCCCGGAGAGCCTCTTGTCGGCGGCGGGATAGAGCGGAGCGCCGTCGGGGTCGCGCGGCCACGGCCGGCCGGTTGCCTCGACCTCGACGATATGGGCGCGAATCTCGCCGCGGCTCATGAATGCGGGATAGACGAGTTCGGCGTCGATCAGCTTTTGCAGAAGCGCCTCGTATTCCGCCAGATGTTCCGACTGGCGGCGGACCGGCAGCTCCCATTCGATGCCGAGCCAGGCGAGGTCGCGATAGATGCCGGCTTCGAATTCCGGCGTGCAGCGCGTGACGTCGATATCCTCGATGCGCAGCAACAGCCGCCCACCCTTGGCTTGCGCCAGGCGCGCATTGAGCAGGGCCGAATAGGCATGGCCGCGATGCAGCTCGCCGTTCGGGCTCGGTGCGAATCGGAAGACGGGCGCGGCAGGAGTGTTCATCGCAAAAGCATATATCGGGTTGAACGGACGATGCCCCGATTGCTACTTTGCCGCCGAACCCGGGACAAGACGCATGCGCCGCATCAGATCGCTTGACGACATCTCCGAAGGGCTCGCCGCGCTCTGCGCCATCGACCCGCGCCTCAACGGCGTGCGCGCGCTGGCCGGCGAGGTGCCGCTGCGCCTGTCCGAACCGGGCTTCGTGAGCCTGGCATCGATCATCGTCTCGCAGCAGGTGTCTCGCGCCAGCGCCGATGCAATATTCGGGCGCCTGGCCACCCTGCTTTCGCCGCTCACGCCGCAGGCGCTGCTCGGCGCAGGCGAGGCGGTGTTTCGCGAGGCCGGCCTGTCGCGCCCCAAGGTGCGCACGCTGCTGGCCGTCTCGCAGGCGGTCGAGGACGGGCTCGACCTGAACCATCTGTGCGAACTCGACGCCGCCGAGGCGATCGGGCACATGACGGCCGTGCCCGGCATCGGGCCGTGGACAGCCGAAGTCTACCTTCTGTTCGCCGCCGGCCATCCGGACATCTTCCCGGCGCGCGACGTGGCGCTGCAGACGGCGGTGGGCCAGGCGCTGGGGCTCGACCCCCGCCCGGGCGAGAAGGTTCTGGCCGGGCTGGCCGAATCATGGGCCCCCTGGCGCGGGGTCGCGGCGCGCCTCTTCTGGTCATATTATCGTGAAATCAGGGGCCGCGAGGGGGCTCCACCGTCGAAAATGCCAAAAAAAGCCTGAAATCGATGATTTTTGGAGGCGGGCGACAACAGCGAAACGCTTCACATCACTGTCACGTCGCGCTTACAGTATCTATGCCGAAAGGTTCATAGGACAAGGAGGTGAGTCAGTGACGGTCACCGTATCTCCGGATGGCCTGCCTGCACTGGTGCTGAACGCGGATTATCGCCCGCTCAGCTATTACCCCCTGTCGCTCTGGTCTTGGCAGGACGCCATCAAGGCCGTGTTCCTCGACCGGGTGAACATCGTTGCAGAATACGACCAGGAAGTTTCCTCGCCCTCGTTCTCGATGCGCCTGCCGAGCGTGATCTGCCTGAAGAACTACGTGAAGCCATCGCGCCACCCGGCGTTCACCCGCTTCAACGTGTTCCTGCGCGACCGCTTCGAGTGCCAGTATTGCGGCGCGGCGGACGAACTCACCTTCGACCATGTCGTTCCGCGCCATCGCGGCGGGGCTACCACGTGGGAAAACGTCGTGGCCGCGTGCTCGCCCTGCAACCTCAGGAAGGGCGGGATGATGCCGGCTCAGGCCAAGATGTGGCCCAAGCAGACGCCCTACCAGCCCACGGTGCACGACCTGCACAACAATGGCCGGCTGTTTCCGCCGAACTATCTGCACGAAAGCTGGCTCGACTATCTCTATTGGGACGTCGAACTGGAGCCGTGAGGAACGATTCCGCCCGCGTAGCGGCGGTGGCGAGTTTTCTTACGGTTTGCCGACGGCGCCGCGGAAGGCGATGATTGCCAGAACCAGGCTGGCAATGGCGTTCCAGCCAGCCATCGAGAGGCCGAGGATGCGAAGGGCGGCCTTTTCGCACGAAGGCGGCATTGCCGTGTTGAGCGCATCGAGGATGCCACCGCCGCCCGTGTCCACCGGCGTGGAGACGGCGCCGCAATCGGTCGGCCCGGGCCACCAGCCCCATTCGACGCCCGCGTGGAAAACGCCGAGATAAAGCCCGTAGGCCATCAGCAGCCCGCCGATCAGCAGCAGGCCCCGCGTCACTGCCGCCGGCCAGTTGAGACCCGACGACAAGGCGGCCACCGCCATCAAGGGAACGCCGACATAATAGGGCGTGCGCTGTTCCAGGCAGAGCTTGCAGGGAATGTAGCCGCCGAGATGCTCGAAGCCGAGCGCAGTGCCCACCACCGCGGCCATGGCGACTAGCAGCATGATCGCGGTGACAGTCTGGACGCTGCTGGTGGGCTGGGTAAGGCTGGACATGATCCGATTATCCGATGCGCCTCGGGCGTTGGGAGCGGTCAAAGCATGTATCTCGCGGCGACGTATAGCACGATGAGGGCGCCCGCGCCCGCGCCGGCGAGCAGGCCCAGTCGCTCCTCGACGAAGTTGCGGATCGGCTCGCCATAGCTGCGCAGCAGCCAGGCCAGGAAGAAGAAGCGGCCGCCGCGGGCGACGATCGCCGAAGCCACGAACAGCCCCAGGTCCACATGGATGACGCCGGCGAGGATGGTCACCACCTTGATCGGCGGCAGATGCGTGGCGCCCGAGGTCAGCAGCAACAGCAGGATGAAGCCGGCGCCGGACGAAGCCTTCAGCGCCTCGAACTGATCGAGCTTGCCGTAGAACTCCAGCACCGGCTTGGCGATGCTTTCATAGGCGTGATAGCCGATGTACCAGCCGGCGATGCCGCCCAGCACCGACGCCACCGTCGCCACCAGCGCGTAGCGATACGCGCGGTTGGGCCGCGACAATGCCATAGGCAGATAGAGTACGTCGGCCGGAATCAGGAAGACGGAGCTTTCCACGAAGGCGATGAAGGCAAGCCACCATTCGGCGGATTTGCGTGCCGCCAGCGACAAGGTCCAGTCGTAAAGTCTGCGAAGCATGGAGGGTTCCGTTGATGGGCCGGTTCTGTCTAGAGACAATTCCGAGGCTTAACAATGGCGTTGCATACCGAATTCGATAACTGGGCAGTTGACGGCGACAGGCCGGAACGTATAGTCCGCAACCGTCCGCCCGAAAGGGCCGGGCCCCCTTGGCGGAATTGGTAGACGCGCCTGACTCAAAATCAGGTTCCGAGAGGAGTGCTGGTTCGATCCCGGCAGGGGGCACCACCGCCACGGTTCGGCGCCATTTCCTCGAACAGATTGCTTTCGAACCAGCCTTCGGATTCGGCGGGCGCCGTCTCGCTCGTTCTGCATGCCGGTGATCCGGCGCGGCTTGTCTTGCGGGAAGGATCACATCGGCCCGGAAGCTGTTCTGCCGGGCCGACGCGGCGTGCGATCCTCAGTACCGGCCGTTGTAGTAGCGGTCGTCGCAGGGGGCGGTGTAGACGCGGCCGTCATGCGCGCGATAGCGGCACATTTCCTCGGCGCCGCGCTTGGGCGTCGTCATGTTGCCCACCGCCGCGCCGAGCAGGGCGCCGCCAGCGGCGCCAACCACAGTGCTGGTGGTGTTGCGGCCCAGCGCCTGGCCCACGAGCGCGCCGCCGGCAGCGCCGATCAGTGCACCGGTGCCGGCGCGCTGCTCGCGTTCGGTAGAGGCGCAGCCGGCCAGAACCATGGCAAGCAGGGCAACGACGGTGGTGGTCTTGAACAGTTTCATTCGGGTAGTCCTCTCCTTGTAAGCCCCCGCCCGGGCCTGCTTGCCCGCACGCCGCAACGGCGAGCGGGCGATGTGTGGCCGGGGCTTTTCGCCCGGCAGCAATGCCGGCGCAGCCGCAGCCGTGGAAGCGGCCGGGATCGAACGGCGAGGTTGCTGCCCGCCGTTCGAAAGCTCGACCCAAGCCGACGCTTGCGGCTTATTCGCCGAAGACGTCGAACTTGAAGTACTTGTCGTTGATTTCCTTGTACTTGCCGTTGGCGCGGATCGCGTCGATGGCAGCGTTCAGCTTCTCGCGAAGCTCGTCCTCGCCCTTGCGCAAGGCGATGCCGGCGCCGGGGCCGTGGATCTCCTCGACGGACTTGAAGGTGCCGACCAGCTTGCAGCAGTCGCCTTCCGGCGTATCCAGCCATTCCTGGATCGAGACGATGTCGTCGTTGATGGCGTCGAGACGGCCGTTGGCCAGGTCAAGCTGGTATTCCTGCGCGGTCGGATAGGCCTTGACGGTGCTGTCGGTGAAGGCCTGCTCGGCATAGTTGAAGTGGATGGTCGAGCCCTGGACGCCGATGGTCTTGCCGGCGAGATCTTCCTTGGTCGTGCCGTTGATGTCGGAATCCTTGCGCGCTGCAATCGCCGGCGGCGTGTCGATATACTTGTTGGTGAAGTCGACCTGCTGCTTGCGTTCGTCGGTGATCGACATCTGCGCGATGATGGCGTCGAACTTGCCGGCCTGCAGGGCGGGAATGATGCCGTCCCATTCCTGGGTCACGAATTCGCACTTCACCTTCATCTCGTCGCAAAGCGCGTTGGCGATGTCGATGTCGAAGCCCTCGAGCTTGCCGTCGGCGGTCAGGTTGTTGAAGGGAGGATAGGCGCCCTCGGTGCCGATCTTCAGGACCTTCTCTTCCGCCTGCGCGGCGCCGATCGCGAGCGCGATGGCCGAAGCCGCAAGGGCAAGACGCATTGCAATACGCATAATGTTCCTCTCAGTAATGCCGCCGCACCAGCCGCGGACGAAATCCGGAGCCTGCACCGAAAAAGGTGCAAGCCAGTTCGCCATCTACGAAGTTCGTTGTGAACGCCTCATGAATGGCAGGCGGCTTTTAGCAGGCTCGCGGCGCATGCCGCCATACGCCAATTGCCGGGGTGCGGGAAAATGTCTGGGGCCAGCCGGCGCGGGCTTCAGTAGGCCTGCTGCCGCTCCATGCTTTCCACCGCCGCGCACAGATCCTGCTCTCTCGCATCCTGGGGCCTCTTGCAGTCCTCGCGCACCCTCATTCGACTTTCCTCGGGCATTTTCGCCCAGGCGTCCTTCATCTCCTGCAGCGGGCGCAGGATAGTCATGGCGTCGTCTGAAAAGAGGGGAGCGACGACCCGCGGATCGGTCAGGGATGTGCGCCGGTCGGCCGCGTTGGGGCCGGCGAAGGCCGAGGTCTGAATGAGGGCCGCAGCAGCTCCAGCCAATATCGCCACGGCCGCGATTTGGAAGAGCGTTCTCGAGGCCATCGGCGGTTCCTTCTCGCCAAGTTCGCACTCTCCGCACATGGGGTGGAGGTCGAAGAGGTCAAGCTGGAAGCGCGCGGCCTAGCCGCCTGGCAGCATTCTCTTCAGCACATCGTCCCTGCGGACGAAATGGTGCAGCAGGGCGGCGGCCGCATGCAGGGCCACCACCGCCAGGATGATGTTGGCCAACACGCCGTGCACTTCCTTGATGGTGCGAGCAAGCTCCCGGTCGGGCGTCACAGGCGAGGGCACGGTGAACCATCCAAAGAAGGTCAAAGCATCGCCCCTGAGCCAGGTGAGCCATATGCCCACAACGGGAATGGCGACGAGAAGCAGGTAAAGCGCAAGATGCGCCAACTTGGCGAGCTTGCGTTCCAGTTCGCTCATCGATGCGGGAAGTTCGGGCGCGCCGTACACCAAGCGCATCGCAACACGGACCGCGACGAGACCGAACAGCGCGAGCCCGAAGGAGATGTGCAGCCACCAGGCCATGTCTCTTCTCGGATCGCCCCGCGGAAAGATGTCTTCGCCGTATGTGAGGGCGTAAAGCCCGATCACCAGAAGAAAGATCGACCAGTGCAGGAGCTTCTGTGACGGAGTGTAGCTGCTGGATCGCATGGCGTGCCTTCCGTGTTGGCGCCGTCCTGATGAGCTATCCGGATTTTGTCAGACATGTGGCGGTCTGCAATTCCTGCAAGTGGCTGATGCCGGCGGGCGATGGCGGGCCACGCGGCGATCTCCCTGCAGGCGCACTATATTTTCAAGAGAGGGCGCAAACCCAAAAAAAAAGGGATCCATGCCATGGCGGATCAGGCACAGGTCACGCCGCAGAACCCACCGCCGGCGGGTGACGAGGAAAGTCTGCGCAACCAGCTCGCGTTGATGTGGGGGGCGTTCGTCAAGTCGCCGGTTCGCAACTCGCTTTTCAGCCTGGGCGTGGCGATGGTGGTCACGGTGATGACCACCGGATACGGGCAGGTCCAGCTCAACCGGTGGAACCGGCCCTTCTACGACGCGTTGGAGCGGCGCGACCTCAAGGAATTTCTGCACCAGCTGGAGGTCTTCGCGGTGATCGCGATCTTCCTGCTGCTGCTCAACGTGGCCCAGACCTGGCTGAACCAGAACCTCCGGCTGAGATTGCGCGAAGGGCTGACGCGCGACCTGATCAATGAATGGATGCGGCCGCGCCGGGCGTTCCGCCTCGCCAATGCCGGCGCGATCGGGGTCAACCCCGACCAGCGGGTGCACGAGGACGCGCGCCATCTCAGCGAACTGACCACCGACCTTGGCGTCGGGCTGCTGCAGGCGACAGTGCTCCTGGCGATCTTCGTGAGCGTGCTGTGGGGCCTGTCTTCGGGCTTTGTATTCCACGTCATGGGCCACAGCTTCGTCATTCCCGGCTACATGGTCTGGGCGGCCCTTCTCTATTCGGGAACTGCCTCGTGGCTGAGCTGGCTTGTCGGGCGCCCGCTGATCAAGCTCAATGTCGAACGCTATGCGCGCGAGGCCGAGCTGAGATTTTCGCTGATGCGCGTCAACGAACATATCGACGCCATATCGCTGGGGGCGGGCGAGGCCGACGAAAAGCGCCGGCTGGAGCTGGACCTGGGCGCGGTGCTGGAGGCGATGTGGAAGATCCTCAACGCGCTGACCAGACTGACCTGGGTCACCGCCGGCTATGGCTGGATCACCGTCGTTGCCCCCATCATCATCGCCTCACCGATCTATTTCGCCGGCAATATCAGCTTCGGCGGGCTGATGATGGCCGTGGGCGCGTTCAATCAGGTGCACGCGTCCTTGCGCTGGTTCATCGACAATATCGGCGGCATCGCAGACTGGCGCGCCACCTTGCTGCGCGTCGCGGCGTTCCGCGCCGGGCTGCTGAAGACCGACGAAAAGCATGAGGTCGAAAAGCGGATCGATTTCGTGAGGAACGAAGACGACCGGCTGACCTTTGACCGCGTCGAGGTGATATCGCCGAGTGCCTGCACGATGCTGTCTGAAGCCCATGTCGAGATATCTCCGGGCGACCGCGTACTGCTGAGCGGCGAGCGCGGGGTTGGCAAGACCATGTTCTTCCGCGCGGTGGCCGGTCTCTGGCCGTGGGGCAAGGGTCGCGTCGGCATTCCGGTCGGCGGCCCGCCGACCTTCGTGCCGCTGCGGCCCTATTTCTCGCCAGGTTCGCTGCGCGAGGTGCTGTCCTATCCGCGCCGCCCAGATACATTTTCGGATGCGGACCTGACTGCCGCCCTGACCGAGACAGGGCTGGAACGGCTCGTCGGTTCGCTGGACCGCGTTTCGCGCTGGGATCGGGAGCTCAGCGACGACGAGCAGCGGATGCTGGCCTTCGCGCGTCTGGGCCTGCACAGGCCGCACTGGGTGGTCATCGACGGAGCGCTTGAGGCACTGGAAGCCGATTCGCGCCAGCGGCTCTTGTCGATGCTCGAAAACAGGCTGCAGGGTTCGGCCATCATCAACATCGGCCGCGGCAACCAGGACCGTCATTTCTTCACGCGCGTGCTGCACCTGACCAGGGACCCGACCGGGCCGACGCTGCGTCCGCTGCGGGTGGCGAGCAGCGCCCCGATGGACATGGAGGCGGCCAGCCCGAGCGTCTAGGGTCGGCGACCCAGGGCCCGCCGGGAACAATCCGCGCCGAGTTGGCGTTGCTTGCATGCATATCACCGGGGAGCCTCACAGACGCCGATGAAAAAAGCCTTCACAAGCATTGCCAACAACGTGGCACGCGCCGCTGGCATGCCCTCCACCTTCCTCCTGTGCTGCGGAATCATCCTGGTTTGGGCGGCAACCGGGCCGCTAATGGGCTTTTCCGACACCTGGCAGCTCATCATCAACACCGGAACCACGATCGTGACGTTCCTGATGGTGTTTCTGATCCAGAACACGCAGAACCGCGACGGCGCCGCCATCCAGGCCAAGCTGGACGAGTTGATCCGCGTCAGCGAGGGGCGCAACCGCTTCATCGGCATCGAGCATCTGACTGCCGAGGAAGTGGAGAAGTTCAGGAAGCTGTGCGAAAGCGCGGCCGAGAAGGCCGAGCAGGCCGCCGAGGTCGTGCAACATGGAGCCCGGCACTAGATCGCCGGGATCCGGCGCTGGCGCGGAAAGCGTGCCCCGCCGGTACTATTCGACCATCCAGCCTTCCAGCGTCGCATAGCGCACCAGCGCGGCCCGCGTCCGCAGGCCCAGCTTCTCGGCGGCCCTGGCGCGGTAGGTCTCAATGGTCTTGACGCTCAACGAAAGCTGCGCCGACACTTCCTTGTTGCTGTAGCCCTTGGCCACCAGCTTGACCACGGCGATCTCGCGTTCGCTCAGCGCTTCGGAGCTGGCGGCATTCGTCTTGGGCACGCTGAGCACCTTGGCGGCCATGACCGGGTCGATATAGATGCCGCCGGCCAGAACCGAGCGGATGGCATGGATCAGCTCCTCCGCCGCGGAACGCTTGAGAATGAAGCCGCGGGCGCCGGCCTGCAGCAACTGGTGAACATAAGCCGAATCCTCATGAACGGTCAGCGCCAGCGCCGCCACCTGCGGAAACTCCTGCCGCAGCCGCTCGATCAGCAGCACGCCGTTTGTTCCGGGCAGGGAGACGTCGACCACCGCCATGTTCGGATCCGTTTCACTGATGCCCTGGATGGCGCTTTCGGCATCGCTTGCCCAGCCGACCACCTTCAGGTCGCGCTGCGCCTCCACCATGGATTTGACGCCAGCCAGCACCACGGGATGGTCGTCCACGAGAAACACACGTCTGGGAGAGGGCGGTTTGTTCATGACACGGCCTCGATATTGGCGGACGGCGACAAGGGGAGCGCGGCGTAGACGGTGGTGCCCCGCCCGGGCGCGGTCTCGACGCTGAGCTTGCCGCCTGCAAGCGCAAGTCGCTCGCGCATGCCCGACAGACCAAGCCCGTCCGATCGCTTGGCCGCGTCGCACGCGGGGTCGAAGCCGCGGCCATCGTCCTCGATGGCGACGCGCACCCCGCCCCCGACCCACTGCACCGTCACGCTGACCGAATTGGCGCCGGAATGCTTGGCAACATTGGTCAGAGCCTCCTGCACCACGCGGTAGATCACCACCTGATCCTCCTCGCCGAGCTGTTCGTCCAGCACTTCGAGATGCGCATCGGCCGTGATGCCGAGCCGGCTGGCCCATGAGCTGACCAGGCAGCTGAGTGCCTGGCGCAAGCCCAGATCGCTGAGCGAGGTCGGGCGCAGCGACGAGGCTGTGCTGTGCACCTCGACGCTCATCTGGTCGACCGTGGCGCGCAATTCATTTAGCTGCGCCTGCTTGCCTTGCGCGTGAAGCACCGGCTCAAGGCTTTTCAGGCCGAGCGACAGGGCCGTCAGGTCCTGGCCCAGCTGGTCGTGAAGCTCGCGGGCGATGCGCAGCCGCTCTTCTTCCTGGGCCTTGAGCAGCCGCCGGGTGAGCTGGTCCCGATCCGCGTCCGCCGCCTTGCGGTCGGTCATGTCGGTGAAAGCCACCACAGCGGCGCTGATGCGGCCCTCCTCGTCGCGTATCGGGGCTGCATTGGCCGAGAGGCAGCCGCGGGTGCCATCCCCGCGCTTGATCCAGATCTCCTCGTTATGGGTGATTTCGCCCTCCTCGAGCGCGCGGATCAGCGGCCAGTCGCGCAGTCCGTAGGGGCGGCCGTCGGGGTAATATCCATGGTAGTCTTCTCTGCCGGCGGCGTCTTCGGAAACCAGATCGGGAAGCCGCCACAGGTGCCGGAACTGGTCGTTGCTCAGCACGATGCGATGGGTGGAAGCCTCGGCCACGGCCACTCCCACGGGCAGGTTCTTGACCACGGCCTGCAAATGCGTGCGGCTTTCCTGCAGCGCCTGATGCACGGCCAGCCACTCGGCTTCCGCCTGCGCCACCCGCCCGGCCGACCTCACCAGTGCGAAGACCAGCAGCATGATCAGCGAGAGCGTGAAGATCAGCAGCCAGTCTTCCTCGTTGTAGTGGCGGTAGGTGGGCGTCAGCAGGCTCACCCAGATGATCTTGGTGACCAGGACCGTGAAACCGATGGTCAGGGTCAGGCTGGCGAGCACCTTTTGCCGGTTGCCGAGATTTCGCGCGGCGACCACATGGGCGAGGTCTTGAAAGTGGAAGGGCTGCGACACTTTCGGCACTCTCTTTCCTTCGGCGGCGTGACGCGCCAATGGCTTCGATGCTGAAGGTCGATCGCGGAAGAAACGTTCGATCCCCGACGACCGTTCGGATTTTGAGCGCCCTCCGCCCTACTGTGTCCTAGTCTCGGTCAGGTCACTTATTCGTGCAAACAAGGCAATTTGAGGATTGTCCCGTTTGTAGCACCGAAATACCGGATGTGGCGACAGATTAAACTATAATCTCCTAATTCATTTAATCCAAGTTAACCTGTCAGGTTTTTCCCGACGCTTATTGTCGTAAAATACCTATGGCATTGCCAGGTAACCCTACAAATAAATGTGATAACCCTGAATTGTTATTCTTCGGGTGACAAGCAAGCATTGACGAATTGCGGGCGTTTCTTCGTTCAGCGAAGTCTCGCGTGGCAATTTTCATTTTCGAAATCGGATAATTGATCTTGTCAACGAAGGGAAACTGAAATGAAGAAGCTCTTCCTCGCCACGACAGCACTTCTCGCCATGACGGCTCTGGCGGCAGCCGGGGGAAACGGCAATGGCAACGGCAACGGGAATACCGGCAACAACAACGGCAACGCCAACGGCAATAACAACACCGGGTCGGACAACGGCAACGGCAACGGCAACGGCA
>JAEWHN010000391.1 GCA_023387775.1 Pseudomonadota bacterium
CGCCGCGCCCGCAAGCTGGCCCGCAAGCGCGCCCAGCGCGAAGGCCTGCTGCCGATGGCGCCGCGTCCGGCCGCCCGCCCGGCGCGTTGATCTCGCCAAGTTTTCGTCCTTTTCCGAGGATAGCGGAAGGTGGGGTGACACGCTGTCACCGCCACCTTTTTGTTTTGGTTGAAATCTGAGAAGAGTGATTTGCCGCAGGGGAGCGCACCGGGCGTCCCGGCGGCTGGAAGGGGATGACGCGATGCAAGCAGTGACCGGCGACCGAAGGATCTTCTGGCGCGGGCCAGCCACGATCGCGGTGGTGCTTTCCGGCCTCGCACTCGTCGCCTGCCAGACCGGCGGCCCTGCCGGCGAACTCACCAAGATCGACACCGCGCAGAGCTCCAGCGAAAACATCGCATCGCTTTCGGCCGTCATCGCGCGCAACCCGCAGGACCCCGAAGCCTACAATGTGCGCGGCTCGGCCTATGGCCGTGGCGGCAAGTATCGCGAAGCGCTGCAGGACTTCGACACCGCCATCCAGCTGCGCCCGAATTTCTACCAGGCCTATGCAAACCGCGCCCTGATCCATCGCTTCATGGGCAACCAGGCCAATGCTCTCAGCGACTACAACCGCGCCGTCCAGCTCAATCCCAACTACGACGCCGCCTATATCGGCCGCGGCAATCTCTACCGCAAGGCGGGGCGCGTTCAGGAAGCCTTCAACGACTTCCAGAAGGCGATCCAGCTCGACACCACCGACCCCCGCGCCTATCACAATCGCGGCCTGATCTATCAGCAGCAGAGACAGCACGCCTACGCAATCGAGGATTTCTCGACCGCGATCTCGCTGGCTCCCGAAGCGGCCGAGCCCTATAACGGCCGCGGCCTTTCCTACCTCGCCACGAATGACGAGGAAAATGCCTTCGCCGACTTCAACATGGCGATCAAGCTCGACGGCAACATCGCCGAGAGCTGGGCCAACCAGGCGCTGATCTACGAGCGCCGCGGCGACAAGGCCAAGGCCGCCCGCTCTTATTCGCAGGCCGCAAGGCTCGACCCCAACTACAAGCCCGCCATCGAGGGCCTGGCCCGCACGCGCGGCTGACCGGCACCCACTACAAGCCCATTCCATTCAGAGCGCCCGGCGGAACCCCTGCCGGGCGTTTGCATTTGCGCGGATTTTTCATCCTGTTGCCGCCGGCGCGGAACCTTGCACGCGATCGCCGGTTATCCCCGCAATCGGCGACATTCTGCCGGGTTTTGTCGATCATTGATTTTTACAAAGCGAAGGGATGAACTCGATGAATACCTCCCTTATTGCGGCAGCCATGCTGGCCGCCACCGTGGCTGCTCCGACCTTCACCACGCCCGCGCAGGCACTCGGCATCAGAGTTGGCACGCTCAGCTGCGCCATCGGCGGCGGGGCGGCCTACATCATAGGCTCGAGCAAGGACATGATCTGCACGTTCCAGAGCATCAACAGGAACGTTCCAGTTGAAACCTACCGCGGCCGCATCGACAAGCTGGGCGTCGACGTGGGCCTGACCCGTGGGGGTGGGCTGGTATGGTGGGTCATCGCCCCCACCTGGGACGCCTATATGCCGGGCCAACTGGCAGGCTATTATGTCGGGGCCACCGCCGAAGCCACTACCGGCCTCGGCGTGGGCGCCAATCTGCTGATCGGCGGGCTTTGGAACAGCTTTGCCCTGCAACCGCTCAGCGTGCAGGCGCAAAGCGGCGTCAATGCCGCCCTCACCGCCTCGAAGCTGCAGCTGGTCAGCGCTCAGTAGCCCGACGTCGGTCCCATGTGGCCGGCAATCGCGCCGGGAACGTCTGCGCCAGACCTGCCGGATCGCTTGATCCAGTAGCCGGGCCGCATTGCCGATCGCGCCTCATTCGATTTAAGAACCACTTGGTTTCTTAATCGAACGAGGCATCGTGCCAGACAGTGCCCCAAGCGATGACCGTATCCTGCGGCTGCTGAAATTTCGCGGCGAGCAGACCACCGTCGCGATCGCGCAGGAACTCGGAATCACTGCCCCCGGCGCGCGAAAACATCTCGCTGCGCTACTGGAGGGCGGCCTGATCGCCTTTGAGGATCGTGCCGGGCGTGTCGGCCGCCCGGGCCGCTATTGGCGCTTGACCGAGCTCGCGCAAAAGCGCTTCCCCGATAGCCATGCGGTGCTGACGATCGAGATGCTCGATTCGCTGCGCACCCTGTTCGGCGAGGAAGGCCTCGACCGGCTGATCGGCGACCGCGAGCGCCAGATGCTGCAGCGCTATGAAACCGCCCTCTCCAGCCTCGAAGGGCTCGGTGCCCGCGTTGTCGCTCTGGCCCACATCCGCGCCCGCGAAGGCTATATGGCCGAAGCCGAAAGATTACCCGACGGCGCGTGGCTGCTTGCCGAAAACCATTGCCCGATCTGCGCCGCGGCCAAGAGCTGCCGCAACTTCTGCCGCTCCGAGCTTGCCCTGTTCCGGCAGGTGCTGGGCCCGGACATCAGCGTCGAACGCGTCGACTACATACTCGAGGGCGCGCGCCGCTGCGCCTACCGCATCCAGCCTGCCTTGGAGGAGCATTCATGAACGCAGGGACCAACCGGGCCGACTGGCGGGCATTGTGGGCGAGCGGCGATCTCGCCCGGTTCATGTTCATCTGCCTCGGCATCCTGCTTCACGCCACCAACGAGACCATGGTGGCCACGGTCATGCCGGCCATGGTCGGCGAACTTTCCGGCGTGGAGCTGGTGGGCTGGTCGCTGGCGATCTACGAGGTCGGTGCCATCGTGGCCGGAGCCGCCGCTGGCCGGCTTATCACCTATGTGCCGCTGCGCAGCAACATGGCGGTGGCCGCCCTGCTCTACGCCGCCGGCGCGGCCGTGTGCGCCATGGCCCACACAATGCCCCTGTTCCTCGCCGGCCGCCTGGTAGAGGGGCTGGGCGGCGGCGCGCTGGTGGCGCTGGCCTTCGTCTCGGTGGAACGGCTTTTCCCGCGCAACATCTGGCCGCAGCTATTCGGGGTCATGTCGGCCATCTGGGGCGTGGCGGCATTCAGCGGACCGCTGGTCGGCGCGCTGATCACGCAGCTGGTCTCCTGGCGGTGGGCCTTCGGCGTCTTCTTCTTCCTCGGCGGCGGCATGGCGCTGGCATGCTTTGCCGTGCTGCGCGGCCCCGCCGCCACCCGGCGCCAGGCCCTCTCCGGCGCGCTGCCGCCCTTCCCGTTCGTGGCGCTCGCCGCGCTGGCCGCCAGCGTCGTGATGATTGCGCTGGCCGGCGTGCGCATCGAGATGCTGCGCTCTACCCTCCTGCTGGTAACGGGCCTCGCCGGGCTTGCGCTTTTCTTCGTGCTCGATGCCCGCAAGCCCCTGTCGCGGCTGTTTCCCCGCCGGCCGTTCGACCGGCGCACCCCGGTGGGCAACGGCATGATCATGGTGGCGACGTTTTCGGTCGCCACCTGCTCCTTTGCCGTCTACGGGCCGCTGCTGCTCACCAGCCTGCACGGCATTTCGCTTCTGACCGCCGGCTACGTCATCGCCGCGGAATCGATCGCCTGGTCCATCCTCTCGATCCTGGTCGCCAATGCGCCGCCCCGCCACGAGAGGCTGATCATTGTCGGTGGCGCCGCCATGATCGCCGCCGGCATCGCCGGCTTCGCCCATGCGGTGCCCGCGGGCTCGATCTCGCTTATCCTGCTGTGCGCGCTGCTGCAGGGCGGCGGCTTCGGCATTGCCTGGCCATTCGTCACCCGCGTCATCGTGGCCGCAGCCGATCCGGGCGACAGCACCATCGCCTCCTCGGCGGTCCCCACCATGCAGCGCATCGGCTATGCCGTGGGTGCAGCCTCCTGCGGCATCATCGCCAATGCCGCCGGTTTTTCCGAAGGCCTGTCGGGGCAGACCGCCCAAAATGTCGCGACGTGGCTGTTCCTGGCCTATGTGCCGCTGGCGCTGGTGGGCGTTCTTGCTGCCGTGCGGCTGACGGCGGGCGCAAGCAGACCCGCCGTCGCATAAGCAGCTAGCGCTGGTAGCCCTTGCCGTAATGTGCCTCGAGCCGGGCCTGGACCATCTCGAACAGGAAGGAGAGGAACCAGTAGATCAGCGCGGCCGTGGTCAGCATCTCGATGTAGCGATAGCTGGCGCGACCGAACGACTGGGCGAGGAACATGATTTCCCACACGCCCATCACCGAGATGAGGGACGAGTCCTTCAGCATGGCGATGAATTGCGAGCCCGTCGGCGGGATCACGATGCGCATGGCCTGGGGCAGCACGATCTTCCACATGATCTGCCTGCGGTGCAGGCCAAGCGATGCCCCGGCCTCGTGCTGGCCGGCCGGAACCGACAGGATGCCGGAGCGGAAGATCTCGCTGAGATAGGCGCCGTAATTCAGCGACAGCGCGATGATGCCGGACGGCACCGCATCCGGCACCGGGCCGATCTGCGGCAGGCCGAGATAGATCAGGAATATCTGCACCAGCAGCGGCGTGCCGCGGAAGAACGAGGTGTAGAAAGTCGACAGGCCATAGAACACGGGATTGTTGGAAAGCCGGGCCAGTGCCGAAAGCAGGCCGAGCACGATCGACGCGGCGATGCCGAAGAAGCACACAAAGAGCGTAAGCGCCGCCCCCTGGATGAAGCCGTCTTTCGTCAGCCGCAGACCGGCCAGCATCGGGAACTTGTCGACGATGAAGGGGAAGTCGAGGCCGAAGCTCAGGAAGAACAGCACGAACAGCGCAAACAGCGTCGTCCATACACCGGCCACCTGAACCTGGAATCGGCGGCCGCGTTTCTCGACGACCTCGGGCGGGAGCAAATTCCCGCCCTCGGTCATCCCGGTAGTCTCGTGTGTCACGCCGCTACTGCTTGCTGGAGATGTCTTTGCCGATCCACTTCTCGGAAATCTTGGCCAGCGTGCCGTCGGCCTCCATTTCCTTGAAGATTTCCTTGATCTTGGCATTCCATTCCGGATCGCCCTTTTCGGCGGCAATCCAGATCGGCTCGTGGAACAGCTCGCCCTCGATGATCTTGAACTTGCCGCCCGAATTCTCGACACGCTCCCTGGCGGTCAGGTAGCCGGAGACGACAGCGTCGAGCCGCTTGCCGGTGCCCAGCGCCAGATCCTGGAAAGCGGTGTCTTCCGAATCGTACGGAACCCCGGTGACGTTATCGAAGGGGAACTCGATGTTCTGTGTGTGCCCGTCCGGCGTTTCGATCACCAGTTGCTTGTCGATGTATTTCTCGAAAGTGGAGCCGGCTTCGGAGCCAATCTTCTTGCCGCTCAGGTCGGCAGCGCTCTTGATGTCGGTGTTGTCGCTGTTGACCACGATCACGGCGGGTGCCGCGTAATACTCGTTGACGAAGTCGAGCACCTTGCCGCGCTCGGCAGTCGGCGTCATCGAGCAGATGCAGATGTCCCAGCGGCCCTTCCAGTTGCCGGCCGTGATGATCGCCCAGGACGGCGTCTCGACCTTGTAGTCGACGCCCAGCCGCTTGGCGAATTCCTTCGACACGTCGATGTCGAAGCCGTCCATCTCGCCCTTGTCGTTCATGAACGAGAACGGCTGGTAGGCCTGGTCCGTCACCTCCACCAGAAGCTTGTTCTTCATCACGCGGTCCAGCGTCTCGCCGGCCTGGGCCGAGACTGCGCCCGCCATCACGCAGCCGAACGCGGCTGCCGCTGCAACAATTCGTTTCATGTCCGATTTCCCATCCTTTGAGCTCACGGCCCGTGTTCCGCCTGATTACCGATCTGGAGAGCCGGCTTGGCCAATTTCAATCATGTATATACAAATTGGGCAAGCCGTGATTCGCACCACCAATTAAAAAAGGGCCGTCGCAAACGGCCCTCTTTCTTAAATTAGAATCTCGGCGGAAACTATTCCAGTTCCGACCTAATGGTCCATGGCCTTGACGATTTCCTCGGTCATCTTCTTGGCGTCGCCCAGCAGCATCATCGTCCCGTCCTTGTAGAACAGCGTGTTGTCGATGCCGGCATAGCCGGAGCCGAGCGAGCGCTTGACGAACAGGCAGGTGCGCGCCTTGTCCACGTCGAGGATCGGCATGCCGTAGATCGGCGAGTTCTTGTCGTCGCGCGCCGACGGGTTGGTCACGTCGTTGGCGCCGATGACATAGGCCACGTCGGCCTGCGCGAACTCGGAGTTGATGTCCTCCAGCTCGAACACCTCGTCATAGGGCACGTTGGCCTCGGCCAGCAGCACGTTCATGTGGCCCGGCATGCGGCCGGCGACCGGGTGGATGGCGTATTTCACTTCCACGCCATTGGCCTTGAGCTTGTCGGCCATCTCGCGCAGGGCGTGCTGCGCCTGCGCCACCGCCATGCCGTAACCCGGCACGATGATGACCTTCTGCGCGTTCATCATCAGATAGGCGGCATCGTCGGCCGAGCCCTGCTTGACCGTGCGCTCAACGCCGTCATGCACGGCTGCGGTCGTCTCGCCGCCGAAGCCGCCGAGGATGACCGAGATGAACGACCGGTTCATGCCCTTGCACATGATGTAGGACAGGATCGCGCCCGACGAGCCGACCAGCGCACCGGTGATGATCAGCGCCAGGTTGCCCAGCGTGAAGCCCAGCGCCGCCGCCGCCCAGCCGGAATAGGAGTTGAGCATCGACACGACCACCGGCATGTCGGCGCCGCCTATCGGAACGATGAGCAGCACGCCCAGCGCAAGCGACAGCGCAACGATCAGCCAGAACAGCGTGTAGCTCTGTGTCACCACCAGCAGCACGATCAGCACGACCAGCGCGATGCCGAGGGCCGCGTTGATGATGTGGCGGCCGGGCAGCATGATCGGCTTGCCGGACATGCGCCCGTCAAGCTTCAGGAAAGCGATGACCGAGCCGGTGAAGGTGATGGCGCCAATGGCCACGCCCAGGCTCATCTCCACCAGCGCCTGACCATGGATGGCGCCAACCGAACCGATGCCGAAGCTTTCGGGCGCATACATGGCCGCGGCCGCCACCAGAACGGCGGCCATGCCGACGAGGCTGTGGAAGGCTGCCACCAGCTGCGGCATCGAGGTCATGGGGATGCGGCGCGCCACCACGGCGCCGATGCCGCCGCCGATGGCGAGACCGACCACGATGAGCGCGAAGCCGCCGAGAGAGGGCGTGGCCAGCGCCAGCGTGGTGGCGATGGCGATGCCCATGCCGACCATGCCGTAGATGTTGCCCTGGCGGCTGGTCGTCGGGTGCGACAGGCCGCGCAGCGCCAGGATGAAGAGGATGCCGGAAACCAGATAGAGGAAGGAAGCGAGGTTGGCGTTCACGTCACTTTTCCTTCTTCTTGTACATGGCCAGCATGCGCTGGGTGACGAGGAAGCCGCCGAAGATGTTGACGGACACCAGCATCAGCGCGACGAAGCCGAAGCCGGTGGCCAGTCCCGAGGCGGCGATGCCGACCGCCAGCAGCGCGCCCACCACGATCACCGAGGAGATCGCGTTGGTCACCGCCATCAGCGGCGTGTGCAGCGCCGGCGTCACCGACCAGACGACGTAATAGCCGACGAAGATCGCCAGCACGAAAATGGCGAAGCGGAACACGAAGGGGTCGATCGCCCCGCCCGATGCGGCATGCGCCGCGGCGCCGGCGGCTTCCGCAGCTCCTTGCGCGTTCACCAGGTCCTGAACCCCGAGACGCACCGCAGCGACCGCCTGGTCGAGCTGGTCGAGCGCCTGTTCGAGCGCGGTCTTGTCCATCATGCATCCCCCTTCGACGTCTTGGCAGCAGGCTTCTTCGCGGCAGTTTTCCGGGCCGCCGGTTTGGCAGCCGGTTTTTCAGCCGCCTCGGCGGGCGCGCTTGCGGCCGCCTGCGCGGCTGCGGCGAAGGCCGGGTGCACCACCTGGCCGCCATCGGTCAGCATGGTGGCCTTGACCAGCTCGTCGTCGCGGTTGATCGCGATCTGCTTTGTTTCCTTGTCGACCAGCGTCTCGAGGAAGGCAAAAAGGTTCTTGGCGTAGAGCAGCGAGGCCGAGGCCGCCACGCGGCCCGGCACGTTGAGGTGGCCGACGATCTTGACGCCATTGGCGGTGGTCACCACCTGCCCCGGCACCGCGCCCTCGACATTGCCGCCGCGTTCCACCGCCAGGTCGACGAGCACCGAGCCCGGCTTCATCGAGGCGACCATCTCCTTCGACACCAGCTTGGGCGCCGGGCGGCCCGGGATGAGCGCCGTGGTGATGACGATGTCCTGCTTGGCGATGTGCTCGGCGGTCAGCGCCGCCTGCTTGGCCTGGTATTCCTTGGACATTTCCTTGGCGTAGCCGCCAGCCGTCTCGGCCGCCTTGAACTCCTCGTCCTCGACCGCCAGGAACTTGGCGCCCAGCGAGGCGACCTGCTCCTTGGCGGCGGGACGTACGTCGGTGGCGGTGACGATGGCGCCGAGGCGGCGCGCCGTGGCGATCGCCTGCAGGCCGGCCACGCCCACGCCCATGATGAACACCTTGGCCGCCGGCACGGTGCCGGCCGCCGTCATCATCATCGGCAGCGCGCGGTCGTATTCGGCGGCCGCGTCGATCACCGCCTGATAGCCGGCCAGGTTGGCCTGGCTGGACAGAACGTCCATCACCTGCGCGCGGGTGATGCGCGGCATGAATTCCATGGCGAAAGCGGTGACCCCGGCCTTGGCCAGCGCCGCAACCGCGGCGTCGTTGCCATAGGGGTCCATGATGGCGATGACCGCCGCGCCCTTCTTGTAGCCCTTCAGCTCGGCCTCGGTCGGGCGGCGCACCTTCAGCACCACGTCGGCCTTGGCGGCGTCGGCGACCTTGCCGATCTTCGCCCCGGTCGCCTCGAAATCGGCGTCCACGATTCGGGAGCCAAGTCCGGCGCCGGCTTCGACAACGAGGTCGAAGCCAAGGCCGGTCAGGCGTTTCACCGTTTCCGGAGACGCCGCCACGCGCGGCTCGTTTGGATCAACTTCCTTCGGAACAAAGATCGTTTGCGCCACGGCATGGCCCTTTCGGCTGAAAACCACCAGGCGCGGCTCGGCCGGAGCGCAAGACCACACCTTCAGGACAAAGGTCTGGAGGGATTAGCGGAGAAGATATCCGCCAACGGCACAGACGATAAGGAACAGAACCGTTGCAGAGAAGAAGCCGGCGCTGGTGAAGAAGCCGAATGCCATCGCGATCAGAATTGCGATGCAGACAAGCGTTCCATACTTGGCGATGCTGAGGAAAGCGCTGTAGGTGCGCTCGTGCTCGCGATAGTCCATCTGGGCACCCGTTTCGACCGGACCGGTCGTCAAGTGGTCTGCCATCAAAAAACCCTCCGAAATCGTTTCATGCGCACATAGCGAAAACCAACGGCTTGGGCAATGGTCGTGATGCCGCGCATGGGCCTGGTTGCGGATTTCTCGACCGGCAACGGTTGGTGCGTGCCTTGCGCCGCCCCTACGCAACCGCTCGCCCTCACCCGACCAGATGCGGAAACAGCCCGAGCAAGCCCACTATGATGAGATAGATGGCGACGATGTAGTTCAACAGGCGCGGCATGATGAGAATGAGCAGGCCGGCGATCAGCGAGACGAGCGGCGCGACGGCCGGCGTTGAGAACGTCATGGCGGTTCCTTTCGCAGTCGTGGTTCGATCCAGGCACAGCCGAGGGCCCGAAATTTGCCCTGCAAGGCTGCAGCGACTAGGACAGGTTTCCGCGCGAAACGCCCCTGGCCTCTGCTCAGGCTGCGTCGCTGAAATATTTGGCGGTCGGCAGAACCGTCAGCGGCGCCAACTCGCCGCTTTCCGGCTTGCCGAAAAGCATGCGCTGCTCGAGCGGGGTCGATTTGAAGAACGGAAACCGGCTGAACGAACGCTCACGGATTGCGCTCACGTCGGCACAGTAGAGCACGACCTGATAGTTAAGGCCGGGATAGTTGCGCGTCTCGCCGATCTTTTCGGAGCAATAGATGCGCTTGTAAAAACCGGCATGCTCTTCGCGAATAGTCGAGAGGCAATAGGGCGCATTGAAGTGGAAGCAGGCCATGCCCGCCAGACGGAGCGTCAGATAGGGAATCTGCGGATACACACGCGACCATTCGGGATCGGCAGCGAAACGGCTCGGATCGACAAAGGTCGCCCCCTCCACCATTTTCGGCTTCAGGATGTCGCCATAGACCGTAGTCGAGGGCGACAGAGGCGTTTCATTGCAGACATGGTGGAGTCGAAGCGTGCTGACCAGCGCGCCGTCGATATAAATGCCGAACTTGTAACAATTCGGCGTCTCATCGAGATCGTCGTGAATGATGTGCTCGGAATTCTCCGAGACCATGTCGCTCAGCCGATAGGACTTGTACCGTAGCCGGTAAATGTCTTCGAGATCTTCGCCCTTGTCGCACCGACGATACTCCGTCCGCTCCAGCAGCGCAGAAATATTGCGCGCGAATGCCGACACTTGCGACGCGTCGGTTTCACCGGAGCTGGCGGCGCCGCCAGCCTTCGCAAGATGCGTGACCATGATTGTTTCCCCGTCTTCCCACCGCTGGCGACAAGGTAGCCGGGGCCGCCGTCAAGTAAAGCTGAAAATGCAGAGCCAGCGGTTTACCAATTGTTAAGGTTAACGAATCCGGCAAAGGACCTGGGCTCGGCTGGCCCGTTCAGCAGCGTGCGCTACGGCCGTTGACACCGACGTCGCTCGCGAATGGCCAGATCGTGTTGGACATGGTCTCGATGCCCGAGGCGCTCAAAGCCGAGCCGAACAGGAAGCCTTGCAGAAGGTCGGGCTTTATCGTGTCGGCAAGGATTTTCAGCTGCTCGAAGGTTTCCACCCCTTCTATGGTGACCGTAAGGCCAAGGGAGCGCGACAGGTTGACTATACCCCTGATCAGTTCCAGCGAGCGCCTGCTGCGTGTCATGTCGACAAGGAAGCTGCGGTCGATCTTGACCTTGTCCAGCGGCAGCTTGTGAAGGTAGCTCAGGCTCGAATAGCCGGT
>JAEWHN010000047.1 GCA_023387775.1 Pseudomonadota bacterium
GTTCGGGCGTGGCGGGCGCAGCAGGCGGGCGCTGGCAGGCCGTGGCGAGCAGGGACACGGCAATGGCAATGAGCAGGCGGTCGGCGCGCATGGGCGGCAGGATAGCGGTGCGGTCGAGCCGCCGGGGGGCGGGCCCCCCCGGCCGCCCCCCCTTCTCATGCGCCGGGCGTGCCCCGCCCCGGCAGCCGCCAAATTCCTGAAGCGTTAGCCCGAACTTTTTCGGGAGCATGCCCTTCAGGAGTGGCGGGCGATCAGTTCCTTCAGCGCCTTCTCGAAGCGGTGGATTTCCTCCACCGTGTTGTAGTGGACCAGCGAGACGCGCACGGCGCCGCTGTCCATGCTGAGGCCGAGGCGGGCCATCAGGCGCGGCGCATACATATGCCCGTCGCGGATGCCGATCTGCATCTCGGACATTTCCTCCGCGATCATCTGCGGCGAGAGCTTGCCGATGTTGAAGCAGAAGGTCGGCACGCGCTGGTCGATGCGCGCCTCGTCGTCGATGCCGTAGATCGTCGCGCCGCAAACCTTCAGCACGCGCAGCATCTCGCGGGCGAGGTGGAGCTCATAGGCGCGGATAGCGCCCATACCGGCGACGACGTTCTCGCGGCGCGAGCGGTTGTTGGAGGGCGCGAAGTTGCGGCCGACTGATTCCAGATACTTCACCGCAGCGTCCATGCCGGCGACGTTCTCGTAGACGAAGGTGCCTGCCTCGACCTTGTAGGGCGGCTCGTCGGGGATAAAATCCTCGCGGAAGGTGGGCAGGCGCTTCAGCGTCTCGAAGCGGCCCCACAGGAAGCCCATGTGCGGCGAGAAGTTCTTGTAGCCCGAGCAGACGAGATAGTCGCAATCCCAGGCCTGCACGTCGATGAGGCCGTGGGGGCCGTAGTGCACGCAGTCGAGGAACACTTCCGCGCCTGCGGCATGGGCGATCTTGGCCACCGAGGCCACGTCGACGATGGAGCCGATGGAATGCGCCGTCACCGTGCAGGCGACGAGGCGGGTGCGCTCGTTCACCAGCGGGCGCAGGTCGTCGACATGGAGGTTGCCGTCCTCGCGCATGCGCCACCAGACGAACTTGGCGCCGGCCGACTCCAGCGCCAGCCAGGTGGCGATGTTGGCGTCGTGGTCCATGTCGGTGACGATGATCTCGTCGCGTTCGCCAAGCATCTGGCCGATACCGAGGCTGACCAGGCGGATGAAGGAAGTCGCGTTCATGCCGAAGCAGATCTCGGCCGGGCTGTAGGCGTTGATCAGCACCGCCACGCTCTCGCGCGCCTCGGCGATGGTCTCATCGACCTTGACGCTGCGGCCGTAGCGGCCGCCGCGCTGGACGTTGTGGCCGACGAGGTGGTTCTGCACCGCTTCGAGCACGCCCTGCGGGATCTGCGCGCCGGCGGCATTGTCGAAGAAGATGAAATCGCCGGCCTGCTGCAGCGCGGGGAACTGTGCGCGCGCCTGTTCGACCGGGAACGATCCGGCGTCGGCGGGCGCGATCGGGCTATGCTGGGTCATGGATATGCTTTCTGGGGTCGAGTTATGTCACGCGGCGCGGACGCCGCCGGGTTTTGCACGAAATGAGGGGTCAGGCCCGTCCGTAGGCGCGCTTGCCGCGTGCCTCGAGATGGCTGACGAGGCGCACCAGCGGCCACAGGAAGGCCAGGTAGATGATCGCCGCGCCGATGAGCGGCGTGGGATTGGCCATCAGCGCCTGCGCATCGGTGGCCTGCTTCAAAAGGTCGGGCATGGCCACGACCGAGGCGAGCGCGGTGTCCTTGTAGACCGAGACGCAGTTCGAGGTGAGCGGCGGAATGACCACGCGCAGCGCCTGCGGCAGCACCACCTTGCGCAGCGCCAGCCAGAAAGGCAGGCCGAGTGCTGCAGCCGCCTCGAACTGGCCGCGCGGGATGTTCTCGATGCCGGCGCGGCAGACTTCCGCCGTGAAGGCCGCCAGCACCATCGACAGCGCGATCGTGGCCGAGGCGAAGGAGGACAGGCGGATGCCGACGAAGGGCAGCGCATAATAGATCAGGATCAGCACCACCAGGATCGGCAGGGCGCGGAACACGTCGACATAGAAGACGGCCAGCGCCTTGACCGGGCGCGGACCATAGAGCCGGCCCAGGCAGACCAGCAGGCCGGCGATGCAGCCGAAGAAGATGCTGGCGCAGCCGAGCAGAATGGTGTTGCCGAGCCCGCGCAGCAGGATCGGGAAGGACCTGACCAGGACGTCCCAGTTGAAGAAGGTGTTGATCAGTTCCATGGACCGGGCCCGTATCTTGAGGAACCTTCGCTGCCGTCAGGCGGCGGGAGCGCAGTGATATGGCAGGAAGCGCCGGCGCGAGGGCGCCGACGCTCCGGGCCAGGCTTATTCAGCCTTCGGCAGCGGCATGACCGTGACGGTGCTGGTGCCGGCTTCCGGATCGGCCTCGAACCACTTCTTGTGGATCGCGGCCATGGTGCCGTCTTCCTTCATTGCCGAGATCGCCTCGCTGGCCTTCTCGACCAGCGGGTGGTCCTTCTTGGCCATCATGGCGAAGCGCTCGCCGGTGGGGATGCGGACCAGGATCTTCAGGCCCGGGATCTTGGTCATGGCATACTGGAAGCCGGCGAGCTCGCCCGCGCCGCCCTCGATGCGACCGTTCTGCACCTCGAGCAGCAGGTCCTGCTGCGAGGCGTAGCTCTTGACCTCGGCGATGCCGAGCTTCTCGGCGTTCTCCTTGGCCCAGGCCTCCCCGGTGGTGGCGGCGACGACGCCGATGGTCTTGCCCTTCAGGTCTTCCAGCGAGGCGACGGTGGAATCGGCCTTGCCGACGACGGTGCCGTCGCTGTCGTAATAGGGCTGGGTGAAGGACTGGTTCTGCAGGCGCTCATTGGTGATCGAGATCGACGAGATCGCGAAATCGATGCGGCCCGAGCTGGTGCCGGCGAACAGGGCCTGGAAGCCCATGTCCTGGAATTCGACGTCCATGCCCAGACGCTTGCCGACCTCCCGGGCAACGTCCACCTCATAGCCTTCGAAGTCGCCGGCCTCGGTCTTGTATTCCCATGGCGGATTGGCCGGATAGGAGCCAACCGTGATCGTGTCGGCGAAGGTCGGCGCCGTGAAGGCGAAGCCGGCCGCCACCATCATTCCCATTAGTCCCAGACGCTTGAGCATTTTCACTCCCTTTTGTTCGGCCACACCGCGTGGCGCTTTTTCCACCCCTTCCAGCGCCGTCGACCGGACGCTGCAGGCGGGCGATGCCTGAATTCCTCCCTAGGAAGCGCGCCTGCCGCGCAAACCAATTCTCCGTTCAAGACCCTGCAAAAGCCTCTCGACCGCCTCGTCGCTGGTGACCATGCCGGGCGAAAGCCTCAGGGTCGAGCCGCGAGCATCGCAGTAGAGTTTTTCGCTGCGCAGTTCCGACA
>JAEWHN010000127.1 GCA_023387775.1 Pseudomonadota bacterium
TGCGCGATCTGCACGCCCAGTGCCGCCGGCAGGCCGTAGCCCATCGTGCCGAGGCCGCCCGAGGTCATCCAATGGTGCGGCTTTTCGAAATGGAAGTGCTGCGCCGCCCACATCTGGTGCTGCCCCACCTCGGTGGTGATGTAGGTGTCGCGATGCTTGGTCAACTCGTAAAGCCGCTGGATCGCATATTGCGGCATGATCACTTCGTCGTTCATCTTGAACGCCAGCGAGTCACGTGCGCGCCATTTGGCAATCTGCTCCCACCATGGATAGAGCGTCTTCTTGTCGGCCTTCACGGTCGCACGCCACAGCCGCACCATGTCCTCCAGAACATGGCCGACATCGCCGATGATCGGAATATCGGCGCGGACGTTCTTGTTGATCGAGGACGGGTCGATGTCGATGTGGATCTTCTTCGAGCCCGGAGAGAAGGCGTCGAGGCGGCCGGTGATGCGATCGTCGAAGCGCGCGCCGACGCACAGCATCACGTCGCAGTCATGCATGGCCATGTTGGCTTCGTAGGTGCCGTGCATACCCAGCATGCCGAGCCAGTTCTTGCCCGATGCCGGATAGGCGCCAAGCCCCATCAGCGTCGAGGTGATCGGGAAGCCGGAGAGCTCGACCAGCTCGCGCAGCAGTTGGCTGGCCTCGAGGCCCGAATTGATGACGCCGCCGCCGGAATAGATGATCGGCCGCTTCGCATTGGCCAGCAGTGCCACCGCGTCCTTGACCCGCTGCAGATCGGCCTGCACCTGCGGATGATAGCTGGTGCGCGGCGCCGTCTGCGGCGGGGTGTAGATGCCGCGCGCGAACTGCACGTCCTTCGGGATATCGACAACCACCGGGCCGGGACGGCCTGTCGTGGCGACGTGGAAGGCTTCATGCAGCGTGCGGGCGAGATCGTTGACGTCCTTCACCAGCCAGTTGTGCTTGGTGCATGGGCGGGTGATGCCAACGGTGTCGCATTCCTGGAAGGCGTCCGAGCCGATCAGCGATGTCGGCACCTGGCCGGTGATGCAGACCAGCGGGATCGAATCCATCAGCGCGTCCTGCAGCGGCGTGACGGCATTGGTGGCGCCGGGGCCGGAGGTCACCAGCATCACGCCGGCCTTGCCGGTCGAGCGGGCATAGCCTTCGGCCGCGTGGCCGGCGCCCTGCTCGTGGCGCACCAGGATGTGCTCGACATCCTCCTGCTGGAAAAGCTCGTCATAGATGGGAAGAACCGCACCGCCCGGATATCCGAAGATATGCTTGACGCCATTGTCCTTCAGCGCCTGCACCACCATTTCGGCGCCTGTCATTTCGCGCCGTCCGGTTTCGTTCTGTCCGTTGCTCATCAGTCTGGTTCCGTCTCTTCCGCTTCAGCTTTGCCGTGGTATCGGTATTCTTGACAATAAAAAAGGCCCCCGAGGGAGCCTGTGTTTGCGCATGGGAGGACTTTGCCCGGCGGTTACACCGCCTTGCCCACGCGCCTGCCTACGAGAATGAGTGCCAACTTGTTCATCGAGGCGGACATTAGGTGGGGATTCGGCCAGGTGTCAACGCACAATTTTGGCACAGAGCGTCGGGAAATGCTGCCGCGGGCTGACTCCTCTACGGTTGAAGCCATTTCCTTAGTGCTTTCTGCACCATTTCGCCTCACCGCCGCTTAACCGCCATTCGCTAGGATGCCGCGCAGGGAATGCCAGGGGGCCAGAGCCGACAATGTTCATCGACCGCGAAAAATCCGGCGGAGAAGCCATTTCGCAGGAACGCCGCGAGGATGCCCAGCCGGACGCGCGCGTGCTGGGTCATGTCGTGCATTGCGACGGTGCCCGCGCCACCATCGCCGCCTTCGCTGAGGCGGACGAAGGCACGCTCTCCGGCCTCTGGACCGTCGGCCGGATCATCTCGATCAATCTAGGCAATGCACGCACGGTAGGCCTCGTCTACGCAGTGGGCAGGCCTGACCGCGTGTGGAGCGAAGAGGGCCCCAACCCCATCGAAGTCAGTGTCGAGCTGATCGGCGAGGTTCGCGACGGCCCGGCAAACGGCGCGCCCGTCTTCGACCGCGGCATCACCGTCTATCCGCATATCGGTGCGGTTGCCCACCGCATCCGCTCGCGCGACCTGCAGGCAGTCTACGATCTGGCGGGGCGCAAGTCCGTCACCATCGGCCAGCTCTCGCAGGACGAAACGATCAACGCCTGCATCGCCGTCGAGGACACGCTGTCACGCCATTTCGCCGTCGTCGGCACCACGGGCGTGGGCAAGTCGACGGCCGTGTCGCTATTGTTGCGCAAGACCATCGAAGCAAGGCCCGACCTGCGCGTTCTCATCATGGACCCGCACAACGAGTTCGCCGAGGCCCTGCCCGAACACAGCGTCAGGATAGACACCGCCACGCTCGACCTGCCCTTCTGGCTGTTCCGGCTGGAAGAATTCGCCGAGGTGCTGTTTCGCGGGCGCGAGGTCGAGGCGGAAGAACTCGACGTGCTGCGCGACCTCATTCCGCAGGCCAAGAACCTCTATCGCAATCCCAACGCCGGCACCTTCCTGCGCCGTGGCGCCGATGCGCTCACCGCAGACACGCCGGTTCCCTACCGCATGGCCGACCTGATCAAGCAGATCGACGAGCGCATGGGCATGCTGGAGAGCAAGAACGACCGCCCCGTCTACCGCGCCCTGAAGACGCGCATCGAATCGGCCGTGGCCGATCCGCGCTATCGCTTCATGTTCAATTCGCGGCTGATCGAGGACACGATCCACCAGACCATCGGCAACATCTTCCGCATTCCGCATGGCGGCCGCCCCATCACCTGCTTCGAGATGGCGGGCCTGCCTTCCGAAGTGGTCAATGCGGTCTGCTCCGTCCTGGCCCGCCTCGCCTTCGACCTGGCGCTGTGGAGCGAAGGCAAGCTGCGGCTGCTGATCCTGTGCGAGGAAGCGCACCGCTACATGCCGGCCGATACGCGGCTCGGCTTCGCGCCGACGCGGCACGCGCTGTCGCGCATCGCCAAGGAAGGCCGCAAATATGGCTGCTATCTCGGCATCGTCACCCAGCGGCCGGGCGAGCTCGACCCGACCATCCTGTCGCAATGCTCCACTATCTTCGCCATGCGGCTCGCCAACGATCAGGACCAGCAGATCATCCGCTCAGCCATCGCCGATTCCTCCGCATCGACGCTGTCGTTCCTGTCGTCGATGGGCCAGCGCGAGGCGATCGCCTTTGGCGAAGGCGTGGCCACCACCATGCGGCTCAAGTTCGAGCGGCTGCCGCAGAGCCTCATCCCCGGCGCCCACAAGCGCCGCACCGAGGGCGCGGCGGCTGCCGAAGGCGATGTTGATCTTGCCTTGATCGTGGAAAGGCTGCGCAACGTGCCGCGCCCTCAGCAGGCGCTCGGCTTTGCCGAAACCGTCGACGTCCAGTTCCAAGCCGGAGATCCCGGCTTCAGGAAGTCCACGCCGGCACCAGTCCCCGAGGACCTGGATGTCAGCTTCGGCCTCAAGCCGACGACCTTCGGGCTTCGCCCCCGTTCGGACTGACGGGCCGAGCGCCTCAAGCGTCATGGCTCGCGGCCGGATTCCCCGCCCTCTCAGGCGCAGACGCGGTTCCGGCCTTCTCTCTTGGCGTGATAAAGCTGCTTGTCGGCGCGCCGGAAGAATTCCTCGGCCGCTTCCTTGCGGTCCCACACCGCCAGCCCGACGCTGGCAGTGACTCTCAGCCGGACATTGCCCGACAGGATCGTCTGGGAAGCGATGGCCTTGCGGATGCGCTCGGCAAACCTCACCAGCTTTTCGGCATCCATGTCGGGCGCCACCACGGCAAACTCCTCGCCGCCCAGGCGGGCAACCACGTCGTGGAAACGGGTCATGTCGCCAAGGCATCTGGCCACTGCGCGCAGCACCTCGTCGCCAATGTCGTGCCCGTGCGTGTCGTTGACCTGCTTGAAATGATCGAGGTCGAGGATCATCAGCCCCACCGGCTTGTCGATGCGCCCGAATTCCGAAAGATATTCCTTCAACGCCTCGTCGAAATAGCGCCGGTTCTGCATGCCCGTCAGGCCGTCCGTCAGCGCCGCGTGCTCCAGGGTCTCGGAGCGCGCGCTGAGCGAGGCGGTCATGGCACGCAGCTTGCCGCCCTCCTTCACCTGCGTACGGATCTGCGGATAGATGAAGAACACGCCGAAGAACAGCGCGGTGATCACCAGCACCGCTGTCAAGAACAGCAACTGCGAAAGATAGGCCACGCTTTCAATATGCTCTGGCTGGAACAGCGTCGCGTCCCCGCTATGCAGCACGTTATAGGCGTGCAAGGTCACGCCGCCAGCCGCAAGGATCACGGTGATCAGTACGAAGAACGCCGATTCCGACTGGTGGAAACGCATGGACCTCCCGCTGGTGATATCAGTTCCGGAATCCGGAACGACCGTCGACTCAGGTTGTGCCATATCGGGCCTTACGGTCGGTTAATCCGATCGGCTAAAAGCCGAGTATTTTCCGCCGCTTGACTTTCCGCCATGTCTTCGGTTCAGGCCATGGCGGCCGCACCGGCGATGCGTTCCCACTCCGGTCCGAACTGGTTTCGGAACCATGTCGACTGGCGCTTGGCATATTGCCGGGTGGCGATCTTGGCGCGCTCTATCGCCTCGGCAAACGCCCTCTCGCCGGCGTCCGCGGCCTGCAGCTCGCGCACGCCGATGGCCTTCATCGCCGGCAGCGCCGGGTCGAGCCTCATCGCTGCCAGCGCCCGCACTTCCTCCAGCGCTCCGGCCTCCAGCATGCGGTCGAAGCGCGCATCGATGCGGCGCACAAGCTCGCCGCGATCGGGCTCGATCACGATGCAACGGGCCGTCTCCCTGTCCACCAACGCGCCGCCGCGCTCGCTCTGCCATGCCAGCATGGAGCGGCCGGAAGCGTCCAGAACCTCCAGCGCCCGCAGTATGCGCTGGCTGTCGCCCGGCTTCAGGCGCAGGGCCATCTCCGGGTCGCGTTCGCCGAGGATGCGGTGCAGCGCCACCGCGCCTTCGTCGGCCATGCGGCCACGCCAGCCCTCGCGGATCGCGGGCGGAATGTCGGGCATGTTCGAAATCCCCTCCGTCAGCGCACGAAAATAGAGGCCAGTGCCGCCGACGAAGATCGGCACCTTTCCCTCAAGGCGGCCCTCCGCCACCAGCTCGCCCACATCCCGCAGCCAGGCGCCGGTGGAATAGAGCGTCGCCGGCGAAACGTGCCCGTAAAGAAAATGCGGCGCGCGGGCCTGGTCCTCGGCGCTAGGGCGCGCGGTCAGCACGTCCAGAACCGAATAGACCTGCATGGAATCGGCGTTGACGATCACGCCGCCTTTGTCGATGGCGAGGTCCAGCGCCAGCGCCGACTTGCCGCTGGCCGTCGGCCCGGCTATCAGGATCGCATCCTTCACGCGCTCACCGCCTTCGCATTTGCCGGAATTTCCCATGCCGCTCGTCGCCACCCTCATTTCGCACCCGGCCCAGCGCCGTCTTTCGCACTCGCTCGCGAATATGGCCTCGCAGGCCGTCGGTGCAAGCTCCCTTCGCTGGCTTGCCGAGGAAATCGCCTGCGACCTGATCCTGCCCGACGCAGCCGACCGCGAAACCGCACAGGCGCGCTTGCGCGAGGCGCTGGCCTCCGAGCCTATCGACGTTGCAGTGCAGGAGGCCGCCGGCCGCGCCAAGAAGATCCTGCTTGCCGATATGGACTCCACCATGATCGACCAGGAATGCATCGACGAGTTGGCCGACGAGATCGGCGTGAAGGAGCACGTCGCAGCCATCACCGCGCGTTCGATGAACGGCGAGATTGCTTTTGAACCGGCCCTGCGCGAGCGCGTCGCCCTTCTCAAGGGGCTCGACGCCGCCGTCATCGAGCGCATCATCAGCGGACGGCTGACGCTCGCCTCGGGCGGGCGCCAGCTGGTTGCCACCATGCGCGCCCATGGCGCCTACACGGTGCTGGTTTCCGGCGGCTTCGACGTCTTCACCTCGCGCATCGGAGCCAAGCTCGGCTTCGACGAGCACCGCGCCAACCGGCTCATCGAGGTTGACGGCCGCCTCACCGGCGAGGTGGTGGAGCCCATCCTCGGCCGCGCGGCCAAAGCCGATGCGCTGCTCGACGTCTCCGCCCGCCTCGGCCTCTCGCCGGCGGATGCCATCGCCGTCGGCGACGGCGCCAACGATCTCGACATGATCCATCTTGCCGGCACCGGCGTGGCGCTGCACGCCAAACCTGCAGTCGCCGCCGAGGCGCGGGTGCGCATCGACCATGCCGACCTCACTGCCCTTCTTTATCTGCAGGGCTATAGCCAGAAGGATTTCGCCACTTGAAGCCGATCCGCACCGAGCGTCTTTTGTTGCGCAACTGGGAAGAGCGCGACCGCGACCTGTTCCACCGCATCAACTCCGACGACAAGGTGATGGAATTCTTCCCCTTCCGCCGTGACCGCGCCCAGGCCGACGCGGTAATGGACAGGATGCGCGCCGAGATTGAAGCGCAGGGCTATGGCTGGTCGGCGGTCGAAATTGCTGACTCCGCCGAATGCATCGGCTTCGTCGGGCTGCACGACGCGGAGATCGAACCCGTCGTGCCGCCGGGCTCGATCGAGATCGGCTGGCGGCTCGCGCCGGAATTCTGGGGCTTCGGCTATGTCACCGAAGCCGCTTGCGCCCTGCTCGACTTCGGCTTCAGCCAACTCGGCAAGGAAGAGATCATCTCCTTTGCCGTGGCCGGCAATATGCGTTCCACCGCGGTGATGGAACGTCTGGGCATGCGTCGCGATCCGGCCGCCGATTTCGACAACCCAAACGTGCCCGATACCCACCCGCAATTGAAGCGGCACGTGCTCTACCGCATGACCCACGCGGGCTGGCGAGTGAAAAAAGGGGCGGCCCGCTAGCCGCCCCTTTTCGTTTTCCTTCAAAGACTTGCCGGGGTTTGCGGAATCAATCCATCCGCACCGTCACGAAGCGCAGTTCGCCCGATTTCGAGGCCAGCATCAGAAGCGCGTTCTTGCGGCCCTGCTCCTTCAGCGCGGCGATGCGGTCCATCACGTCCTTGGGCGAGGCAACGGATTCCTGAGCGATCTCGGTGATCACCTCGCCCGCCGCGATGCCGCGTTCGGCCGCTGGCGAGTTCGGATCGACCTCGCGGATGAGCACGCCGGCCACATCGGCATTGATGCCGAACTGGGCGCGTGCGGCCTCGTCCAGATCGCCGACGGTCATGCCCAGCACGGATGCAGTCGCAACGGCGTCGCCGCCCGCCTTGGTCTGCTTGACCTCCTCCTTGCTCAGCTTCTCGCCGTCCTCGAGGCGGCCCAGCGTCACCTTGACGCTCTGTTCGGCGCCCTTGCGCACGAGCTCCACATCCACCGCCTTGCCCACCGGGCTTTCGGCCACGACGCGCGGCAGGTCGCGCATCTCGTGCACGTCCTTGCCGTCGAACTTGGTGATCACGTCGCCCGGCTGGATGGTGCCATCGTCCACCGGTCCGCCCTTGATCACGCCGGCTACCAGCGCGCCCTTGGCGGCTTTCATGCCGAGGCTTTCGGCGATCTCGTCCGTCACCGGCTGTATGCGCACGCCCAGCCAGCCGCGCCGCGTCTCGCCGTATTCCGCCAGTTGCTGCACTACGCCTGCGGCAAGCTCCGAGGGGATCGAGAAGCCGATGCCGATCGAGCCGCCCGAAGGCGAGATGATGGCGGTGTTGATGCCCACCACCTCGCCGTCCATGTTGAACAGCGGCCCGCCGGAATTGCCGCGGTTGATCGCGGCGTCGGTCTGGATGAAGTCGTCATAAGGACCGGCATTGATGTCGCGGTTGCGCGCCGAGACGATGCCCACGGTCACAGTGCCGCCCAGGCCGAACGGGTTGCCCACGGCCATTACCCAGTCGCCGATCCGCATCTTGTTGGAATCGCCGAACTTCACCGCGGTCAGCTTCTTGGCCTTGGGGTCGACCTTCAGCACGGCAATGTCGGTCTTGGTATCGGTACCGGCCAGCGTCGCCTTCAGCTTGCTGCCGTCGGAGAAATTGACCTCGATCTCGTCGGCATCGGCGATCACGTGGTTGTTGGTGACGATGATGCCCTTCTCGGCATCGACCACGAAGCCGGAGCCCAGCGACTGCACCTTCTGGGGCCCGCTTTCCTTCTTGCCCTGCCGGTTCTTGAAAAATTCGTCGAAGAAGTCCTGGAAGGGCGAGCCCTCCGGAAGCTGGGGCATCGGCACGGCTCCCGGCCCTTCGCTTCCCTTGACCGTCTGCGACGTGGAAATGTTGACCACCGCGCCCAGCAGCCCTTCGGCCAGGTCGGCGACGGAAGCTGGCCCATGCGCGGGAGGGCGCGACTGTTCCTGCGCCAAAGCCGGAGTGGCGAGGTGCGGCGTCGCAACCCCGACGGTCAGCATGGCCATGGTCGCCGCCAATACGGTCTTGCGGACCACGGGCAGGAAGGGAGTGGACGTCATGAGAAAATAGCCTCCGGTTCAGACAGCGCCATGTGTGAGGAAAAATAAGGCGTGTTTGCGGCTTTGCCTACTGGGTCGGCAAGACAATCTTGGCGGAAGCGCCGCCGGTTCGCAATGTCGGGCCTATGGGCGCGCCAGCCACACAAGGGCGACGCCCGCGGCGATCGCCGCAAGCCCCACCACTCTCAGCATGTTCTCAGGCATCACCAGGACCTGCGCGGCCAGCCGCCGCGCAAGCGAGGGGAAGCCGCCATAGATCAGGCCCTCGATGACGAAGACAAGCCCTATGGCGACAAGGAAGTCGGACACCGGCGCTGCTTACTGGCTGGCGCCGGCGGTGGGTGCCCCGGTCGCAGTCGGTGCGTTCGTGGTCGGTGCGTTCGTGGCCGGCGCCGCGCCCGCTGCAGCACCCGAAGGGCTGCGGAAGTAGCGGAAGAATTCCGACTGCGGCGACAGCACCATGGTGGTGTCGGCGCTGTCGAGCGCCTTGTTGTAGGCGTTCATCGAGCGGTAGAACTCGAAGAACTCAGGATCGCGCTGGAAGGCGTTGGCGAAAGTGGCGTTACGCGTCGCCTCGCCCTCACCGCGCACGATCTCTGCTTCCTTCTGCGCTTCGGCCACCGTTTCCACGACCTCGCGGTCTGCGCGGGCGCGGATGCGCTGCGCCGCTTCGCGGCCGCGTGCCCGCAGCCTTTCGGCTTCGGCCAGGCGCTCGGCCTTCATGCGCTCGTAGGTCTGCTGCGAGACCTCGGCCGTCAGGTCGGTGCGGCGAATGCGCACGTCCTCGATCTCCAGCCCCAGCGAGGTGGCGTCGGGGCGAAGCTGGTCGCGCACTTCGCGCATCATCGAGGCGCGCTCTTCCGACAGCGCCGCTTCGAAGCCGCGCACGCCGTAGACACGACGCAGCGCCGCGTCGAGGCGGGTCTTCAGGCGCTGTTCGGCAAGCGTTACGCTACCCGAAACGGCGGCTCGGAACAGGCGCGGGTTCTTGATGCGGTAGGCCACGAAGGCATCCACCTCATAGAACTTGCCGCCCGAAACCTGAACGCGGATGTTGTCGAGATCGAAGCGCAGGATGCGATCATCCACATACTGCACCGTGTCGGCGTCGAACATCGAGAACGGCATCTTGAAGTAGATGCCGGGCTCGCTCTTGACGTCGACGATCTCGCCGAAGCGCAACACGATCGCCTGCTGCCGCGCATTGACGACATAGACGGAGGAGTAGAGCAGCAGCAGGATGACCGCTGCGATCACGCCGATGATTGGGAGACGGTTGGACATTACTTGCCTCCTTGGGTCGCGTTCGGCGCGCGGTTCTGCAATTCCGGCAGGGGCAGATAGGGTATCACGCCCTGCCCATTGCCCTGGTCGACGATGACCTTGTTGGCTCCCTTGAGAACCGATTCCATGGTTTCGAGGAACAGGCGCTGGCGGGTCACGTCGGGTGCCTTGGCATATTCGTCGTAGACGGAGATGAAGCGCTGCGCCTCACCCTCGGCCTCCTGCACCACGCGGTTCTTGTAGGCGGCCGCATCCTCGCGGATCTGCGCGGCCTGCCCGCGAGCCTGGCCCAGCTTCTGGTTGGAGTACTGGTTGGACTCCTCCACGAAGCGGTCCTCGTCCTGTTCGGCGCGCTGCACCTCGTCAAAGGCGTCCGCGACTTCGCGCGGCGGGGCCGCATCTTCGATCGAGATCGCGTTGACCGTCATGCCGGCGCCATATTCGTCCAGCGTGCCCTGCACGGTGGAGCGCACCGAGTCGGCAATGCCCTGGCGGTCGTCGCGGAAGATGTCCTGCGCGGGACGGCGACCGACAACCTCGCGCATGGCGCTTTCGGCCACCTGGCGCAGCATGCCGTCCGGGTCGGAGACGTGGAACAGGTAGGCCTTCGGATCGGAGACCTGGTAGGCCACCGAGAACTGCACGTTGACGATGTTCTGGTCACCCGAGAGCATCAGGCCTGAAGTCGAGCGATCGGTGCCGCCGCCGATATTGATGAGCTTTTCGGCCATATTGGCCTTTTCGATGGTTTCGACCGGCCACCAGTGGAAATGCAGGCCGGGGCCGGAAATCTCTTCCTTCGGCTTGCCGAAGCGAAGCTCCACCGCCATCTCGTCCGGCTGGACGGTGTAGACGGCCTGGAAGGCCCAGAACACCACAAGCGCAACGGCAATCAGCCCGAACATGGCCGCCCCGCCGCCGTTTCCGCCGGGCAGAACGTTCTTCAGGCGGTCCTGGCCGCGCCGGATGATGTCTTCAAGATCGGGAGGTGTGCCTTGCGGGCCGCCCGGGCCACGAGACCCCTGGCCCCAGGGGCCACCGCTGTTTCCACCGCCGCCCCCCCATGGGCCGCCGCCACCGCTCTGATTGTTCCAGGGCATGAATGTCCTTTCGGTTCAAAATCTTCCGGCCTTCGGCCAGGCGCCATGTGCACGTGCTTCCTTCTATAGGGACGCCGTCACGCGCTTTCAACGCGGCGACCGCACGCATTCGTCGATTTGCTTACGAAACCGCCGCTTTAGGCTCTTTCATCGCATCACGGCGCCGCTCATAGACCGCATAGCGCGTCGCGTGGCTGTCTTTTTCGCCCGCTGGCACGTCGATCGCGCTGGCAAGCTGCCAGATTTCCGGATCGATATCGGGAAAGCGCGTGTCGCCCTCAACTTCGGCCAGCACATGCGTGACATGCAGCCTGTCCGCCAGCGGCAGCGCCTCGCGGTAGATCTCGCCGCCGCCCACCACGCAGATCTCGTCGGCACCGGCCATGCAGCGCGCACGCGCCGTGGCCAGCGTTATGGCCTCGGCCAGCGAGCCGACAACCTCCGCGCCCTCGGCACGAAAATCCTTGTCCCGCGTCACTATTATATTCAGGCGTCCGGGCAGCGGCCGGCCGATGCTCTGCCAGGTCTTGCGGCCCATGATGATCGGCTTGCCCATCGTGTCGGCCTTGAAGCGCTTGAGGTCGCTGGAAAGTCGCCAGGGCAACCCGCCCTCGCGCCCGATCACGCTGTTTTCGGCGATGGCCACATAGATCGCTAGTCTCATCAATTGCCGCTCCCGTCTTGGCTGGCTTCGGCGCCTTCCGGGTCGGGATGGCTGAGGATCAGGATGTCGAGGTCGCGCTCGGGATAGAAATCCTGAGCCTTCATGCGAAACGTCGTCGGGCCGATCTTCTCGACCTTGCTGCCGCAGAAGCTGATCAGGTTCTTCGCATCGCCCTTGTCGACAGTCAGCGTAAAGTCGCCGATGGTTCCCATGGCCCAGTTGCCGCCGGTCTTCAGAATGTAGGACAGCCGGCTCTCGTACAGCGCCGGATAGTCGTCCGGCGCGGCCTTCACCGCCTTCGCAACGGCCTTCTCGAACGCCGCATCCATGCAGTAGCGCCGCTTGTAGTCTTCATAGGTCGCTCCGGCGAGCTTGCCGCCGTCCACGAAGGTCAAGCCGACGCTGCCGCCCAAGCTCGGCTGATAGCGGTGCGACACGTTCACCGCCTGGCCGGCCGGGAACACCGTGCGCCACCAATAGGTCGAGCGCAGCTGCCAAAGCGGCGAGCGTTCGCGCTTCCAGCCCGAGCCGTCGTCATATTCTTCGATCATTATGATGCCGCGGTCGATCCAATCGTCGGCGACTTCCTGCGGCTGCGCCTGCAGCGCCTTCGTAGTCTCAGGGCCGAACGGATAAAAGGGCACGCCGTGGGCCTTCAGCTCGTCGGAAATGTCGATGCCGACCGCCATCGCCCGGTGCTCGAGCTCAGGCTGTACGGCCTCGCCTTCGACGGATACCTCGAAGCCGAGGAAATTGTCGTCCTCGCGCTTCGGAATGGCCGGCATGAAATAGGGATTGCCAGCTATCTCAGGCATCGGAAAGGCCACAATGGTCGCCACGTCCTTGTCGGAAGTGTTGCGAAACACGTAGTCCACCGTGATCTTGTCGCGGGAAATGAACAAATCTTCCTTTTCCATCGCCACGACATCGCTGCGCGACAGGATCAGCCCGCCGGTGCCGAGTTCGGCAATGGAGTCGTTGGCCAGCGCCGGGACCGTAACCAGGAACGGCAAGGCGAACATCAGGCGGCGGAACATGGAAAAAACCTCCTCGCGCAGCGCCTGGCACGAGTCGGCCGAGCGCGGCGGTATCTAACCCTCCGGTCGAAGCACAATCAAAGCAAAAGGCGCGGCTGCCGGACTTTCCACAAGCGCTCGCGTGCATCTCAGCTGGCGGGGTGAGGCAATTTCGCCGTTGATCTTGGCATTTCTGCACTAGCGAGGCGCTGCATCGTGGAATAGACGGAAGCCGGCTATCCTTGGCCGGGCTCCCCGTCCCAAGGCCGGGATGCCGCCGCGCGTTGTTCCTCGCCTGCGGCTGTCCTCGTGGAAAAGTATAGAAGGTATTTTAGATGCTGGGCTGGTTTCGGGCGCTGATGCCGCGGGAAGACCGCTTCTTCGATCTGTTCACACGGCATTCCCAATTGGTGGTTAGCGGCGCCGAAGCCCTGCAGGGCCTTTTGGCCGGCGGCGAAGAGGTCGAGAAATACGGCCGGCGGATCGTCGAGCTGGAAACCCAGGCCGACGCCATCACCCACGAGGTGATGCTGGCCGTGCGGCGCAGCTTCATCACGCCCTTCGATCGCGGCGACATCAAGGACCTGATCCAGTCCATGGACGACGCCATCGACATGATGCGCAAGACCGTGAAGACGGTCAGCCTGTACGAGCAGAAGCAGTTCGACCCGCTGATGCAGGATATGGGCAGCATCATCGTCTCTGCCGCGCGGCTGATCGACGAGGCGATCCCGCTTCTCAACAAGGTCAATCCCAACGCCCCGCGGCTGGCGGCGATCACCGAGGAGGTGACGCGCATCGAGGGTCGCTCCGACGAGTTGCACGACCAGGGCCTGAAGGAGCTGTTCCGCGTCCACGGCCACAGCGATCCTATGGCCTATCTCATCGGCAGGGAGATCTACGGACATCTCGAAAAGGTGGTCGACAGCTTCGAAGACGTCGCGGACGAGATCAGCGGCATCGTCATCGAGAACATATAGCGCCTCGTGATGGATGCCTCCCTCGCCTTTCCGCTGCTGGCCGGCCTGATCGCGGTCGCGCTGTTCTTCGACTTCCTCAACGGCCTGCACGACGCCGCCAATTCCATCGCCACCATCGTTTCCACGCGGGTGCTGCGGCCGCAATATGCGGTCGCATGGGCGGCGTTCTTCAACTTCATCGCCTTCCTGTTCTTCGGCCTGCACGTGGCCCAGACGCTGGGCACGGGCATCATCAATGCCGAGATCGTCAATCCGCAAGTGATCTTCGCCGCTCTCATGGGCGCGATCATCTGGAACATCCTGACCTGGATCTTCGGCATTCCCTCGAGCAGCTCGCATGCCCTCATCGGCGGCCTGGTCGGGGCTGGCGTGGCCAAGGCCGGCGGCGGCGCGGTGGTGTGGACCGGCCTGCTCAAGACCTCGGCGGCAATCGTGATGTCGCCGATGATCGGCTTCCTGCTGGCGCTGAGCCTGGTGCTGTTCGTGTCCTGGCTGTTCATCCGCCAGACGCCGTTTGCGGTCGACCGCACCTTCCGCGTCATGCAATTCATCTCGGCGTCGCTCTATTCGTTGGGCCATGGCGGTAACGACGCGCAGAAAACCATGGGCATCATCGCGGTGCTGCTGTTCTCCCAGGGCTATCTCGGCAGCGAATTCTACGTGCCGTTCTGGGTGGTCATCACCTGCCAGAGCGCCATGGCGCTCGGCACGCTGTTCGGCGGCTGGCGCATCGTCCACACCATGGGCTCGAAGATCACGCGGCTGAATCCAATGCAGGGTTTCTGCGCCGAAACCGGCGGCGCCATCACCCTGTTCCTGGCCACATGGCTCGGCATTCCGGTTTCCACCACCCACACCATCACCGGCGCCATCATCGGCGTCGGCGCGGCACGAAGAGTATCGGCCGTGCGCTGGGGCATCGCCGGAAACATCGTGATTGCCTGGGTGGTCACCCTGCCTGCGGCGGCGGCCATCTCGGCGCTCACCTATTTCGCCGTCGGGTTCTTCGCCTGACCGCGGAATGAAAGACGGGAGCGGCGCTTGTTTCTGGCCGCTCCCGCTTCCTCAGGCTCGCATGGCTTCGCGCCTCACACCGCGATCGGCGCGCGAATGCTCGGATCGGCCTCGTAGTTCTCCAGCCGGAAATCCTCGAAGCGGAAGGCGAACAGGTCCTTCACTTCCGGATTGATCCACATCGTGGGCAAGGGCTTCGGCGTGCGCGAAAGCTGCTCGCGCGCCTGCTCGAAATGGTTCGAGTAGAGGTGCGCATCGCCCAGCGTGTGGATGAACTCGCCCGGCTTAAGCCCGCTCACCTGCGCCACCATCATCGTCAGCAACGCATAGGAGGCGATGTTGAACGGTACGCCGAGGAAGATGTCGGCCGAACGCTGGTAGAGCTGGCAGGAAAGCCGCCCCTCGGACACATAGAACTGGAACAGGCAGTGGCACGGAGGCAGCGCCATCTCGTCCACCTCGGCCGGGTTCCACGCCGAGACGATCAGCCGCCGCGAATTGGGATTGTTGCGCAACTGCTGCAGAAGGTTTGCGATCTGGTCGATGCGCTCGCCGTTCGGAGCCGGCCAGGAACGCCACTGCGCGCCGTAGACGGGGCCGAGGTCGCCATTCTCGTCGGCCCACTCGTCCCAGATCGTCACGCCATGGTCGTGCAGATACTTGATGTTGGTGTCGCCGGCCAGAAACCAGAGCAGTTCATGGATGATCGACTTCAGGTGCAGCTTCTTCGTGGTGGTGACGGGAAAGCCCTCGGCCAGGTCGAAGCGCATCTGATAGCCGAACACCGAGCGCGTGCCGGTTCCGGTACGGTCGCTGCGGTCCACGCCGGTTTCGAGCACGTGTTTCAGGAGGTCGAGATACTGGCGCATTGTTCCGCTTCGATTCGGTCGGGGAAAGCCGGTTATAACGTAAGCCCCGGCTTGCGCCATGCCAACCGGGGCTCATTGCGCGCCTTCTGCCGCGGCGGCGGCTTGCGGCTGCACGTCGGCTCAGAGCCCAGCCAGCTTTCCCAGTTCCTTCGCGGCCAGGTAGTAGAAGGTCACGCGGCTCTTGGTGTGATCGGCCGACATCGCCTTGCAGACCTTCTCCATCGCGGCATCTGCCTGGGCGTCGTCCGTCACGCCCAACTTCCTGGCGATCCAGCTTTCCTTGACGCGCTCCAGTTCCTTGGGATCGGTGCAGGACACCATCGAGGAATCGCGATTGCGCAATGCGATCCCCAGATGCTTCACGATCTTGTCGACCGCCGCAGCGTCGGCGTTGGCATCGTATTTCTTCACGTCTGCGAGATAGTCGGTCATGGGTAGTCCCTCGTTGAACAATAACCAACAACAGGATTTTCGCCCCGCGGACCGCAAACCGGGCGTTTCCGCGTCCTTCCCACCGTTGCGAAGCTTCGGCGGGGACCAGCCTCCTGTCAAGCACCTGCCGGCGGCGGATAACGCAGATTGGGCCCTTTTATTTTCGGCCGACCCCACCTATATTCGCGCTGTCAGCTTGCCTGACTATGGCAATAAATGGGCGATGCAATAAACCGTTCGGACCCGGGGGCGGTACCCGGCGCCTCCACCAAAAACCGCTCTTCGGGAGCGGCTTTTGATGGGGGCGAAATAGGATCGACGAAGGCGTAAAGATCGTACTTTTGCTCGGCATTGTACCACCGTTATCGGGCTATTTTTATAGTTGCCAACGACAACTATGCGGAAGCACGTCTCGCTGCTTAATGCGGCGCGATAGCTTCAAATCAAGCC
>JAEWHN010000211.1 GCA_023387775.1 Pseudomonadota bacterium
CCAGCGCTTCGTCGTTGAAGCCCCAGAGGTCCTCCAGGCTGCCGCCGCCGCGCGCCACGATGAGGATGTCCGGTCGCGCCATCGGGCCGCCGAGAGGCAGGGCGTTGAAGCCCCGCACCGCCGCCGCGACCTCCGCGCCGGAGGTCTCGCCCTGCACGCGCACCGGCCACACCAACACATGCAGGGGGAAGCGGTCGGTGATTCGGTGGATGATGTCGCGGATCACGGCGCCGGTGGGCGAGGTGATGACACCCAGCACCCGCGGCATGAAGGGCAGGGGGCGCTTGCGCTCGCTGTCGAACAGGCCCTCTGCGGCCAGCCGGCGCTTGCGCTCTTCCAGCAGGGCCATCAGCGCGCCGGCGCCCGCCGGCTCCAGATTGTCGATGACGATCTGGTATTTCGACGAACCGGGATAGGTGGTGAGCTTGCCGGTGGCGATCACCTCCATCCCTTCCTCTGGGCGGAACTTCAGGCGACTCATCGTGGTTTTCCACACCACGGCCTCCAGCCGGGCGCGGTCGTCCTTGAGGGTGAAATAGGCGTGGCCGGAGGAATGGGGGCCGCGATAGCCGGAGATCTCGCCGCGCACGCGCACATGGCCGAACTGGTCTTCGACCGCGCGCTTCAAGGCGCCGGAAATCTCGCTCACCGTATATTCGATGACGTTGCTTTTCGATTCGGAGAAGAAGTCGCTCATCGCGCGATTGGCGCGCTTTCGGCACCGCGGGTCAAGCCCGTTGGCGCCTTCATCACAAGCGCTCATGGGTTGATCAGAAGAATTGGATGGACGCTGGCCATGCGGCGGGCATACGGCAGGCGCATGAGCGCACAGACATCGACCTTCGCATCCTCCCCGAAACCGCTTTCCTCCGACCGGCCGTTCCAGCCGCTCGACTACGGCCTTTATGCGCTTACCGTTCTCTCCTGGAGCGTGTCGTGGTTCGCAATCTCGCTGCAGGTGGGCACGGCGGTGTCGCCGGAGGTTAACCTCGTCTGGCGCTTCGCCATCGCGACAGTGCTGATGTTCGTCTGGGTGGTCGTCGGCCGCAAACAGTTTCGCTTCCCGCTGGCCGACCACCTGCGCTTCGCGCTTCTCGGCGTGCTGATCTTCTCATCCAACTTCCTGTTCTTCTATTATGGCGCGCTGTATCTGGTCAGCGGCCTGCTGTCGGTGGTGTTCTCGCTGGCCTCGGTCATCAACATGCTGCTCGGCGCTATCGTCATGCGCGCGCGCCCGGCGCCCGCTATCCTTGCCGGAGGCCTGCTGGGCTTCGGCGGCATCGCGTTGATGTTCTCGCCGGAAATCGCCGCGCATGGCCTTTCGGGCGGCACACTGACGGGCCTGTTGCTGTGCGTGTGCGGCACGCTGAGCTTCTGCCTGGGCAATCTCGTCTCGGCGGCCAACCAGCGCCGCGGCCTGCCGCTGATCCCAACCAGCGCCTGGGGCATGCTCTATGGCACGCTGTGGGCGGCATTCCTGGCATTCTTGATGGGCAAGCCCTTCATCATCGCGCCGACCGTGCCCTATATCGGCTCGCTGGTTTTCCTGGCGGTGATCTCGACGGTGTTGGCCTTCGCCGCCTATCTGACCCTGCTCGGCCGGATCGGGCCGGCGCGCGCAGGCTACGCCACCGTCATGTTCCCGATCTTCGCGCTGCTGGTTTCCACTGTGCTCGAAGGCTATGTCTGGACCATCTATGCGATCATCGGCCTCGTGCTGGTCGCCATGGGGAATGTTCTGGTCATTCGGGGCGGAAAGCGCTAGCGCTGGCGGCTTCTGTCATTTGAGGGCTCGGGGGAGGAGCATCGATGAAGGCCGTTCTGTTCGAACATTTCCGCGAGCCGCCAAGCATACGCAACGTGCCCGACCCGACGCCGTCGACTGAAGGCGTGGTGATCAAGGTCGAGGCGACGGGGCTCTGCCGCAGCGACTGGCACGGCTGGATGGGGCACGACGCCGACATCGTGCTGCCGCATGTGCCCGGCCACGAGCTGGCCGGAACCGTGCAGGCGATCGGCCGGCAGGTCACGCAGTGGCGCGTGGGCGACAGGGTGACGGTGCCCTTCGTCGGCGGCTGCGGCCATTGCCACGAATGCAATTCAGGCAACCATCAGGTCTGCGAACAGCAGTTCCAGCCCGGCTTCACCGCCTGGGGCTCTTTCGCCGAATATGTGGCCGTCGACTATGCCGACACGAATCTGGTGCGCCTGCCCGATGCGCTCGATTTCGCCACCGCCGCAAGCCTTGGCTGCCGTTTCGTCACCTCGTTCCGGGCCGTCGTCGACCAGGCCAGGGTGCTGCCCGGCGAATGGGTGGCGGTGCATGGCTGCGGCGGGGTAGGGCTCTCCGCGATCATGATCGCGACCGCGATGGGTGCCAATGTCATCGCCATCGACCTGACCGACGAAAAGCTGGCCTTCGCCCGCGAACTCGGCGCGGTCGCCACCGTCAACGGCGCGGAACAGGACGTGGTGGCGGCGGTGCGCGAGATCACCAAGGGCGGCGCGCATGTCTCGCTGGATGCGCTGGGGCATCCTTCCACCTGCTTCAACTCCATAGCGAACCTGCGCCGGCGCGGTCGCCACGTGCAGGTGGGCCTGATGCTCGGCGAGCATGCCACGCCGCAGATACCGATGGACAAGGTGATCGCGCATGAGCTGCAGGTCATCGGCAGCCACGGCATGCAGGCCTTCCGCTACAAGGCGCTGATGGACATGCTGGAAACCGGCAAGCTCGCACCCCAAAAGCTCATCGGCAAGCGCATCAGCCTCGAGGAGGCGCCGGTCGCGCTGATGCAGATGGACCGCTTCGACGGTATCGGCATCAGCGTCATCGACAGGTTCTGAGAAGGCGCGCGGCCTACCAGCCCGGAAGGACGGCGTTGGGCCGCAGGCGCTTGCCCCGCAGCGACGCAATCGCGGCGAAATCGTAGGTCCCGGCTTCTTCCGCCGCCGGGACAGAGATGTTGTCGAGGCTTTCGGCAATGTGGCGCGCCAGCGCCTCCACGATATCGGCGCGAGCGGTGGCGGCGCGCATGATGCCGATCTTGCAATCCGGCAGCGCGCCAAAACCGTCGGCCTCGCCCAGCACCCGCATGCCGGGCCGCAAGGCGCATTCCGGCAGCACCGAAATCGCCAGCCCTGACAGAACCGCTGCGGCAATCACCGTGGCCGACCAGCTGGTGAACAGCACGCGGTAGTCGCGCTGCATGCGGTCCAGCACATCCGTGGCTGCGCGCCGCCAGATGCAGGTCGGGCGTCCGAAGGCCAGGGGCAGGATCTCCTGCTCGTGCGTGGCATGGTTGGCCGAGCTCACCCACAGCAGCGGCTCGCGCCGTACCACCTCCGATTGGCCCTTGCTGTCGTCATGGGTGACCAGCGCAAGGTCGAGATGGCCGCGCTTGATGTGCTCGACCAGATTGAAGGTGGGCTCGCAGATCACCGTCAGCTCGACGCGCGGGTTGGAGCGCGCGAAGCGGGCCATGATCTCGGGCAGGAAGCGGTCGGCATAATCGTCGGGCGTGCCGATGCGGATGGTGCCTTCCAGCCGCCGATCGTCAAAGGCCGCCAGCGTTTCGCGGTTCAAATGGATCAGGCGGCGCGCATAGGTAAGCAGTCGCTCGCCTTCCTCCGTCAGCCTGTTGCTGCGCCCGTCCTTCTCGAACAGCGGCTTGCCGATGCGTTCCTCCAGCCGGCGCATCTGCATCGATACCGCCGACTGGGTCCGATGCACCTCTTCCGCCGCGCGGGTGAAGCTGCCGGTGTCGGCAATCATGATGAAGGTTTGCAGTTGGTCGAGATCGAGCGGCGCGGACATGACAATCATCCATCATGGACTTTGATGGCAAAGATTTAAAACATTCGTTGGATTAATCAATACAGCCGAGGCAAAGTGGCAATGTTTCAAGTCAAGCAAAGAAAACGCCGGCGAGACGCGGCGATGCGCGAAAACGTGTCGCCGCGTCAGGCGCTTTCCATGCTCGGAACTTTCCGCGGAGAAGTGCCATGGCTACGTTCGAAAACGCCCACAAGACGATGCTGATCGCTGCGCTGCCGGCATTCACCATGCGTGCGATGAATACTTTCTCCAAGGCGTACCGGGCGTGGAAGAATAGACGCGAATTCTATCGCCTTGGCGAGATGACGGATGCCGAGCTTGCCGACATAGGGCTGACCCGCGCCGATCTCCACGTCGTGGCTGACGTCTCATTCGGCGCCGACCCCACGAGGCGCCTTCGCTCCATCGCAGTGACTCGCGCCGAGGCATCGCTCAAGGAGCCGAGCCCCCGGCGCGGCTGAGTTTTCGCAGGCCCTCCACTCCCGCCGGTGTCCCCCCGGCCGCCTGCACATTGCCCGGCCCTCGCGGCCGGGCTTTTTTGTTCAGGCCAACCTTAGATCGCGGGAAGGTTCCGGGATGGGCCTGCCTAGATCGCGGGCCGCCTCGATCCACGCCGCTATGGCATCCTGCACATTTGCAACCGCCTGCTCGGGCGTATCGCCATCGCTCATGCAGCCGGGCAAGTCAGGCACTACGGCCGAAAAACCTCCACCGTCTTCGGCAGACAAGGGCGCGATGATGACCGGATACTCGAGTCTGCGCTCGCTCATCGCGGAGGCCGGTCCATGCCCTTGGTGAACTGCTCGAAGATCGTTTCGATGCTCTTCTGATATTCGTCGCGCTGCTTGGCGCCGGTTTCGAACATCTGGCCGAACAGCTCGTCATAGGGGTTGCGCGGGCGGCCGCTGGGATTGGCTTGGGGTTCCGGTTCCGGCGCGGCCTGCGGTTTGGTCGACTGGGCGGCGGCGAACATCTGCTCGACGAATTTGCCCCACGGATTGTCCATCGGCGAGTTTGACGCCTGCCCAGCCTGTTGTGCTCCGCCAAACATGGCCTGGAGCATTTGCGCGAATGGATTGTCGGCAAGCACGGTCGATTGTGGCTGCTGCGCTGGCGCTCCCGGCATGAAGCCGCCCTGCCGCATCATCTGTTCCATGATTTGCCCAAACGGATTGGCACCGGCCGTGCTGCCGGGCTTGGATTGGGCGGTGGTCTGCCTGAACATTCCGCCCATGATCATCGAGGCGAGCACCGGCAGCATCTGCTTCAGCACTTCCTGGCTGACGCCGGAGACGGCCGCTGCCTGATCGGCGACGGCCCTGGAAAGCTCCTTGGAGCCGAACAGGTGCCCCAATATGCCGTTGCCCTCGGCCATGCCGGCCGGCGAAAAGGCATTGGACGGGTCGTCGAAATATTTGGCGTGCTGGCCGCTTGCCATGGCGTTGAGGAACGCGCCCACGCCATAGGGGTCAGAGGTGTTCTGCTTCAGCGCTTGCGAGAATGCCGGCAGCAGCGCCTCGACCGCGGCTTGCGTCTGCTGCATCGAAAGGTTGTACTGCCGCGCAAGAGCCTCCATGCCTTCGCCGTTCTGGGCATTGGCCAGCATGTCGAACAAGGGAAGCATTGCCATTCCTCCTCGAAAGCCGTTTTCGAGGAGAGCGTAGACCAAACGGCCCGGTCCGCATATGGGGTTGTTTGGAGCCTGCCAGGGCGGCGGTGGTCCTAGTAGGCGTATTCCAGGAACACCGGCTCGATCGAATCGCCCCAGCGGGTGTGATAGGCATTGACCATTTCCTGCGCGCTGGTGGTGCCGCGCGCCACGACCTCATCGAGCGTGGACAGGAAATTGGTTTCGTCGAAGCCGTCGCGGTTCAGGCGATTGCGGTTCTTCAGGCCCTTGCGAGAAATGGCCAGCACGTCGCGCGCCACATCGCGCAGCGTGGTGTCGCGGAAGGGGGTGGCAATGCCCTGCGCCGGCACCGCATTGCGCATCGCCAGCACTTCCTCATAGGTCCAGTTCGCGGTCAGCGCCTCGGCAGCATCGAGCGCTTCCTCGTCGTAGAGCAGGCCGACCCAGAAGGCAGGCAGCGCGCAGATGCGCCGCCACGGGCCGCCGTCGGCGCCGCGCATTTCCAAAAACCGCTTCAGCCGCACGTCGGGGAAAAGCGTCGAGAGATGGTTGGCCCAGTCGCCGATGGTCGGCATGCCATCTGTGACTTCATTGCGCGCCGCGCCATTCATGAACTGGCGGAAGGTCATGTGCGTCATGTCGTGGTAGCGATCGTCGCGGATAACGAAATACATCGGCACGTCGAGCGCCCATTCGACATAGTCGGCAAAGCCGAATTCGGGCGAGAAGCAGAACGGCAGCAGGCCGGAGCGCTGGTTGTCGGTGTCGGTCCAGATGTCGCCGCGCCAGCTCTGCAGGCCGTTGGGCTTGCCGTCGGTGAAGGGCGAGTTGGCGAACAGGGCCGT
>JAEWHN010000225.1 GCA_023387775.1 Pseudomonadota bacterium
TTTAATGCAAACGTCTTTCAACAAACAACGGGCGATGATTGCTGAGCCAATCCATAAGTGCTGCGTGGTCCTCTACACAAATCTTGCGAGCGCTGGCGCCGACAGCCCGACCTGGCGGTGATGCCCACAAGCACGCCCAACGCCACCATCTCCCTCGTCCCGCCCCTGATCGTTGCCGACAACGCGGCCCGGGGCTTGCCTTGCGCGCAAAATTTGGGCGGGGCGGAGCCGAGATGGGGGTTGGCCGTGCGCAGGAACTGGTGGCGCGGCGGGCGCTTGCCCCTTCCACCATCCGGCGCATGGTGAGCTTTTTCGCCCGCCACGAGGTCGACAAGCGCGCGAAGAATTTCGGCAATGAACAAAACCCCTCGGCCGGCTATGTCGCCTGGCTGCTCTGGGGTGGCGATGAGGGCCGCGCTTGGGCAATGGAACTGAAGAAGGTGATCGGCAACGCGCCCGACATTTGAAGTCCGCGTGCCTATGTGGACAAGATCCGCCAAGCCTTTCGCGCAAGCCGTTGATTTTCCGGCCATCGGCATCGCCGATGACGTTTTTTCATCCACCCGTTTCGCGCCTCCCCCATAATGCCCGCATCGGCCTCACGGGAACACGGGTCATGAACCGGATGCACGTGGAGGCAGGCGATGTCCGGGCTGGTGGCGCTACGGTGGCGTCACTGGGTGATGAACCCCCAAGCCCGGGCCTTGGCGGCGGCTGGCCACGCGAATGTGGAGGCGACTGAGCGGGGGCAAGAGCATCGAACGGGCGGTCGAAGGGCCGCAAGATTTACTTAGATGAGCGTGTCCGACGACCGCCCGTCTTCCCAGTTCCTCATCCTGAGCTTGTCGAAGGGTGAGCTTGTCGAAGGATGACAATGGCCAGACGCGAAAGCGGGCGTGGCGATGATGAAGCGCGCCGCGCCCGAGAAAAATCAGGCGGCGCCGGCGGCAGGCGCAGCAGTCGGCACAGGCGCGGTGGCCGGGGTGAGCACCGGCTGGTCGGCAACAGGGGCTGCGACCGGCATCGCTTCCGGCGCGGCGGGGGCCGGCGGGAATTCGCCTTGCACCGAGGCAGGCAGGACCGAAGGTGCCGGCGGGAAATCGGCCTGCGGCTGGGCCGCCTCGGCAACCTCTTCCTTGCGGCGCATGCGGTGGCGGTCGATGCCCAGGCCGGTCTCGGTCAGCAGGCCCTTGCGCTTGGCGTCGTAATAATAGCCGCGCTGGTAGAACTTGTCGGCGCGCTCATGGTCGCCATCGGCCACCAGCAGGGCGCCGCGCAGATATTTCACCGCAAATTTCAGGTTGGTCTCGGCGTCGAGCAGGCCGTCGGCCGGGCCGTCATAGCCCATGCCGCGCGCGGTGGAATGCTTGATCTGCATCAGGCCCCAATGGCCCTTGCTGTAGGCGCCTGGGTCGAAATTGCTCTCGCGCCGCACCACGCGGCGCACCAGGTCCACCGGCACTTCGTAGACGGCGGCATATTTGGCGATGAGCTGGTCGAGATTGCCGGAGGTGGCGCCGGCCTGCGGCGCGGCATAGGCGCTGGGCAGCGCCACCGGCTCCAGCGAGGCCACCTGCGTGCCCGCCGGCTGCTGCTTCTGCTGCTGCACTGCCGCCGCCAGTATGTCGCCCGGCCGCGAGGGGGGCGGAAGCGTGGCTTCGGGCAATGCGGCTTCAGGCAACGTCGCCTCGGGCGATGCCGCCTCTGCCACCTGCATGGCGCCCTCGGCCGGCACTTCGGCCGCCTCGGCCACCAGCGGCACCGGCGCGCCTTCGACCGGCGCATAGGAGCTGGGCAGCACGGCAACCGTTTCGGGCAGCGGAATGTCGATTTCCTGCTCGTAGGCAGGCGCCATGCTCAGCGAAAGGTCCGGCGACGCGCCGTTTCCGGTGGAAGTACAGGCCGACAGGCTCAGCGCGGAAAGCGCAACGCCGACAGCCAGGGAAATCCGCAATTTGGGCAAGCCCGCTCTCACTGCAATCGTTTCAAAAATATCAGTCCCACCCGAAAACCTCTTACATGAGGCATCCAGCCGCGGCAACACGCGGGGGGCAAAATCGCAATAGAGCGGCCGATCAACTGCTGTTTCAAAGAGTAAAGGAAAGCATTTGTTCGCCGTTTGTACCCGGCGTCAACCGTGATATAAGAGACGCCAAACAGGTGGCTGCCTCATGTCCTTTTCCCCTCCCTATCACCTCTTCGAAACCGGGCTGGGCTGGATCGGCATCTCCTGGAGCGCCCGCGGCCTGACGCGGCTGCAGCTGCCGGAGCGCGACCGCGCCGCCACGCTGAAGCGCCTGCTGGCCACCTTGCCCGGCGCCGCGGGCGCCCCACCGGTGGAGTGCGCGGCCGAGGATCTGCCGCCGCCGGTGGCCGAGGCCATCGCGGCGATCCGGCGCTATGCCGCCGGCGAGGCGGTCGACTTTTCCGGCATCGCGGTCGATCTCGGCACTGCCGACGCTTTCCGGCTTTCCATCTACGACGCGGCGCGTCGGCTGGATTTCGGCGAAACGACCACCTATGGCGAACTGGCGAGCCGGGCTGGCCATGCCGGACTGGCGCGCGAGACCGGCCAAGCTCTGGGCAGCAATCCGGTGCCCATCGTCGTGCCCTGCCACCGCATCCTTGCCGCCGGCGGCAAGATCGGCGGTTTTTCGGCGCCCGGCGGCGCGGTCACCAAGGAGCGGCTCTTGAAGCTGGAGGGCGTGCAGGTTGGCCCGCCTCCGCCCGCGCAGGGGTCGTTCGGGTTCTAGCGTGCGCACTCTAGGGGCGGCGCAGAAGCTTCGGCCGGTGCTCCGGCTCGAACAGGCGGCATTCGCGCACCGCGCATGCCTTACGGTCGGCAGTCGGCACCATGGAGGTCTCGGCCCGCTCGTTGTGCTTGCAGAAGCGGCGGTCGCGCACATAGCGGTCATAGCGCTCGATGGAAGCGTCGCGCGGGGAGCGGAAGCGCAGCACCACAGCCCCCTCCTGCTCGATGGCGGACTGGACCTGCGCGCAGGTCATGTCCATTGAATCGTAACGGGAAATCGCCTGCGCCTCATAGGCCACCAGCGACAGGCAAAAACCAAGCAAGACACGTTTCACCGACATCTCCACGAAGCACCGGCGCGTCCTGCTCCGGCCTGACGGCGCCATGGCGGGAAACGGCCGGAAGAATGGCACGGCCGGGCTACTTCTTCGAAAGCGGTGGATTTTCCCAAAAAAGCTGTTTCGCGCGAGACGCCTCTTGTGTTCGCAGCCAAGACGATATATATCAGCCACGTTGATATTTCGGCCGATCGATCTGGTATACTCGCGATATTATCGCGTTTGCTGACGTCTATCTCCAAAATCTCGATACCAACGACTGGATTTTGGCCATCGGCCACCTGTCAAACTACGTTGCAAACGCAAGGAAAATACACAGCATGGCAACCGGCACCGTAAAGTGGTTCAACGCAACCAAGGGCTTCGGTTTCATCCAGCCTGACAATGGCGGCGCGGACGTTTTCGTCCACATCTCCGCTGTCGAGCGCGCTGGCATGACTAGCCTCACCGAAGGCCAGAAGATCAATTTCGAGATCGAGCAGGACCGCCGCACCGGCAAGTCCGCTGCTGGATCTCTTTCCAAGGCCGGCTGATTTAAGGCGCGCACCGGCCGCAGGGCTCGGGGCGCGCGGCAAGTCACGGATGTACTGGCGGCTACGCGATAAGCGCGCCGGAGGTCAAGGCCGGAAATCCGACGCGGCAGATTGCCGCCGGAACTGGCCACTCCACATCAGCCCGATTGGGACACGGAAGGCGGGGAATTCCTCGCCTTTTTTGTTGCCGAAAAAGCGCCGGATGTGAGTGCTCTGGATGAGCGGTTCAGGGCAGCCACTCGATCGGCACATGGTCGGGCTCGGTCGCCACGCGCGCCAGCCAGTCCGTTACCGCCGGATAGGCGGAAAGATTGAAGCCGCCCTTGCCGGCTTCGTGCGTGTAGGCATAGAGCGCGATGTCGGCCACGCTCATGGCATCGCCCACGAAGAAGTCGCTGCCGGAAAGATGCTTCTCCATCACACCCAGCGCCTTGTTGCCGCGTTCCAGCGTCAGCGCCAGGCGCTCGGGCGTTGCGTCCCTGGCGCGACCCGGAACGGTCAGAAGCGCCTTGCGTACCGCGATATAGGGCTCGTGGCTGTACTGCTCGAAGAACAGCCATTGATAGGCCAGGCCGCGCGCATAGCGGTCTGTCGGCAACAGCGGCGTTCCTTCGGCGAAATAGAGCAGGATGGCGTTGGATTCCGCCAGCAGCCGCCCGTCCTCCAGTTCCACCAGCGGCACCATGCCGTTGGGGTTCTTGGCCATGTATTCCGCCGAACGCGTGGCGCCCGTGTGGGAGCTGACCTCGACATGCTCGAATGGCTGGCCGAGCCTGGCCAGCAGCAGCCTCGGCTTGTAGCAATTGCCGCTATCGACCATTCCGTAAAGCTTGATCATGTGGCGCCTCCCCTCGTTGAGGAGGAGACTATTGCGCCCGCCGGCCGAGGCATCCAGTGATTTGTTTTGGCGGATAGATCAACGCTGGTGATGCGTCAGCGGCGCAGCGCCACGACGTTGCTGCCGCCGGCCAGCAGGCCCGCGAGCGACAGCGGCGCTTCATCCAGCACCCCGCCGGCCGGGATCGAACGGGCTAGAAAACTGCCCTGGTAAAGATCGGCGTCCATCTCGACCGCGGCCTGCAATTCCACTGCGGTGTCGATGCCATCGATCAGGATCTTTGCGCCGCGGCGACGTAGTATCGAGATCACCGGAACCAGCAGTTGCGCAGTTGCCTCGTTGCGGATCTTGCCAAGCCAGCCGCCGTCGATCCGCACGATGTCGGGCACCACTTCCGCAGGAAACTTCCGCTCGGCGCCGAATGTGCCGGCGAGGCGAACGCCTTTCCAGCGCAAGTCGTCTATGGCTTGCCAGAATGCGTGTTCCCGGCTTTCGGCCGGGGCGATCTCGCACACCAGCTTTTCGGCGCCGAGCACGATGTCGTCCCACCCGGCCATCGGCACGGTGGTCAGGACAGCCAGGAGGTCGACGCCCGGGCACGAAACGCAATTCACATGCAGGTCCAGGCCGGCAACGCCGATATTGGCATAGTTGCGCAGGTGAAGCGCCAGGCTCAGGGGCTCGGCCATGCCGGCCGCATCCATGCTTGCCGCGGGGGCTGGATCAGCGCCGCTGCCAATTGGCCGTCCATTGCCCAGAGTTGCCGCGGTGGCCTGCACACCCGTCAGCCGCAGCGTGCCTCCAGAGCGTGAGAAGATCGGTTGGAAGATGCTCTTGAGCCGGTACGGCCCCAAAACCGCGGTCGCGATGCCGATCTCGTCGGTGACGATCGCCTCGCGGATTGCGGCCGCACTGGTCACGTCGGCTTCTTTCGGCCTGGCGACTTGCGTATGGCCGATGCCGGTGCCGAAGCCGGTTCATTCACCTTGAAGGCGTTCTTGCCGGCCAGTTCGGAAGAAACGATTTCGGGCCGCGCCAGCACAAAACCCTGCACCATCGAGGCGCCCGATTTTTCCGCAAGCTCCAGTTGCCACCCCTCCTCGATGCCCTCGAAGACGGTCGTGATGCCCTGTTCGGCAAACTTTTCCACCATGGCGGTCAGAAGCGCAAACCCCGCGCCCGAGCCCATCATGTGGCTGATCCACTGCGCGTCGAATTTCACGATATCCGGGCGCAGCGCCTCGACACGCTTGATGTCCGAATCCTCAGCCCCGTAGTCGTCGATCGCAACCTTCAGCCCGTTCGCTCTCAGCGCATTGACAAAAGACTTCAGCGCCTCTGGCGAGGCTGCCTTCTGCTCGGTCAGTTCGCAGACTACGCGGCGCGGATGGATGCCCGCCTTTCCCATCACCATGCGCATGTCCTGCAGCGAACTGTCTGCAACGGCCTGCTCGGTGAACAGGGAGGGATCGAAATTGACGAAAATCATCGCTTCCGTCGCCAGAAAGGCGGCGGCGTTGAACAGATGCAGCGTGCGCGTCAGCGTCTCGACCTCAAGGCGCTCCGAAGCCGCCACCGCACTGAAGAAGATTGCCGGAGAAATACGCTCTCCACCCAGGGACGGCCGAACCAGCCCTTCATAGGCCACCACCTTCGGCTTGCTGCCCGGCTGGAAGGCGAAAATTGGCTGGAATGCGGTTTCCAGGACGAACGCTCCCCAAGCGCCCTTGGAAACTCCGCCATCCTGTCGGATGATATGGGCCGACCCGACAGTGCGAGACACGATTCTTGTTTGCTCCAAATTTGACGGGCAACATTTGCATACAAGGTTTTACCGCGCATTAACGAGATGAACCTTTGGACGATTTGTCCCGTCTTTTTGATGCAGCACTTGCGATTTTGCGCGCAATCCGACATGAAAAACGCCGCCAAATTCAGGCTGCCCATGAATGGAGATAAAAGTCATGGCCTTCCTTGCCGACGCCCTTTCCCGCGTGAAGCCTTCTGCGACCATCGCGGTGACCCAGAAAGCGCGCGAGCTGAAAGCGAAAGGCCGTGACGTTATCGGCCTCGGCGCGGGCGAGCCCGATTTCGACACCCCGGACAACATCAAGAACGCGGCGATCGAGGCTATCCGCCGCGGCGAGACCAAGTACCCGCCGGTGTCCGGCATCGCGCCGCTGCGCGAGGCGATCGCCAGCAAGTTCAAGCGCGAGAACAACCTCGACTACAAGCCCGAGCAGACCATCGTCGGGACCGGCGGCAAGCAGATCCTGTTCAACGCCTTCATGGCGACGCTGAACCCCGGCGACGAGGTGGTCATCCCCACCCCTTACTGGGTCAGCTATCCCGAGATGGTGCTGCTGTGCGGCGGCACGCCGACCTTTGCCCAGACGACCGAGGCGAACGGCTTCAAGCTGACCGGCGCGGCGCTGGAAAAGGCGATCACGCCGCGCACGAAGTGGCTGGTGCTGAACTCGCCCTCCAACCCTTCGGGCGCGGCCTACACCGAGGCCGAACTGAAGGAGATTGCCCAGGTCCTGCTGCGGCACCCGCACGTCTGGGTGCTGACCGACGATATGTATGAGCACCTGACCTATGGCGACTTCGTCTTCAAGACCATCGCAGAGGTCGAGCCGCAGCTCTACAGCCGCACGCTGACCATGAACGGCGTGTCGAAGGCCTATGCCATGACCGGCTGGCGCATCGGCTATGCGGCAGGCCCCATCGAGCTCATCAAGGCCATGGACATGATCCAAGGCCAGCAGACCTCGGGCGCCTGCACCATCGCGCAGTGGGCCTCGGTCGAAGCGCTGAACGGCCCGCAGGACTTCATCGCCCAGAACAAGGCGATCTTCCAGGCGCGCCGCGACCTGGTGGTGTCGATGCTGAACCAGGCGCGCGGCATTACCTGCCCCTCGCCCGAAGGCGCGTTCTATGTCTACCCGTCCTGCGCGGCGCTAATCGGCAAGACCGCGCCGACCGGCAAGGTGATCGACAGCGACGAGACCTTCTGCTCCGAATTGCTGGAAGCCGAAGGCGTGGCGGTGGTGTTCGGCTCGGCCTTCGGCCTTGGCCCGAACTTCCGCATTTCCTACGCCACCTCCGAAGCGCTGCTGGAGGAAGCCTGCAGCCGCATCCAGCGCTTCACGGCCTCGCTGGCCTGAACCAAACGGTTGTCCCGAAACAGAAAAACCCGGCGTTTCCGCCGGGTTTTTTTATTGTCGTGCGGCGAGTTTCCCGCTTCCGAGAATAGAACCCGTCAGGCCTCCAGCCAGCACTTGGTCAGCGCGTGGCTGCCCATCAGCTCGCCGTTCGGGTCATCGACCCAGCCGCCGACCTTGTCGCTGGTGGCGTCGACATAGTTGTTGAACATCGGCACGATCACGCCGCCCTCGTCGCGCAGCATCACGCCCGCCTGGCGATAGATCTCCTTGCGCTTGGCCTGGTCGAGCTCGGCGCGGGCGGCAAAGATCAGCTTGTCGAAGTCCGGCCGGAGGAAACGGGTGTCGTTCCACTCGGCCTGCGACAGATAGGCGATCGAATAGACCTGATCCTGCGTCGGCCGGCCGGTCCAGTAGGACATGGAGAAGGGCTGCTTGTTCCAGACCTCGGACCAGTAACCGTCGCCGGGCTCGCGCTTGACCTCGATGTCGATGCCGGCCTTGGCCGCGCTCTGCTGATAGAGCTGGGCGGCATCGACCGCGCCGGGGAACGCCACGTCGGAAGTGCGCAGCAGCACCGGCCCGTCATGGCCCGACTTCTTGAAGTGGAACTTCGCCTTGTCGGGATCGTATGTGCGCTGCTCGATGTCGTCGGAAAACAGCGCATAGGCTCCGCTCACCGGCATGTCGTTGCCGACCGAGCCGTAGCCGCCGAGGATCTTCTGCACCATCTCCTCGCGGTCGACAGCATATTTCAGCGCCAGCCTGAGGTCGTTGTTGCTGAAGGGCGCGGTGTCGCAATGGGCGATGAAGACGTAGTGCCCCTTGCCCGGCACGTTGCGGATCGTGACGCCCGGCACGCGCTTGAGCATCTCGATGATCTTGGGCTCGATGCGGTTGATCATGTGCACCTGCCCGCCCTGCAGCGCGGACATGCGCGCCGTGGCATCGTTGATCACCGTGATCTCGATCTGGTCGGCGTGACCGCGCGCATCGGGTGCCCAATAGTCCTTGAAGCGCTCGCCGACATGGCGCACGCCGGGCTCGTTGGCCACCACCTTGTAGGGGCCGGTGCCGATGCCGGCGGTCGGGTCATCCTTGCCGCCGTTCGGCTGGATCATCAGGTGGTAGTCGCCGACGACGTAAGGCAGGTCGGCATTCGGCTCCTTCAGCACGATGACGACGTTGCCGCCGTCCACCTTGACGCTTTCAAAGTCGCTGACGAAGGGTAGCGCCGCGGATTTGGAGTTCTCGTCCGCATGGCGCTCCAGGGTCGCCACCACGTCGGCCGGCGTCAGCTCCTTGCCGTTGTGGAAGGTCACGCCCTTGCGGATCTTGAAGGTCCAGGTCTTGGCGTCGGGCGAGGCATCATATTCCTCGGCGATGCGCGGCTCGATCTCGCCGGCGGGCGAGACCTCCAGAAGCTGCTCGCCCCAGCAGCGGCCGAGCGTATAGGGAACCTGGCTCGCCCAGGTGCCGGGATCGAGGCTGTTGGTGGACTCGCCACCCACCATGCCGGCCTTCAAGATGCCGCCCTTGATCGGGCCCGCCGCGCGCGCGGCGCTGCCGATCAGCGTATTGGCAAGCGTGGCGGTCACGCCCAGGGCCGCCGCGCGGCCAAGAAAATCGCGGCGAGACAGGCGGCCGCGCACGACCTCGCGGCTCAGGCACTCCAGTTCATTCGTCATATTTCGGCTTCTCCTCCTCGATCGGGTCGACTGTTGTCGTTCTGGTTCCCGTCGGTCGGAATATTGGACGCCGTTGCCGACAGCCCAATGAGCCGACAACGACATCGGATGGCGCAGACAGGGCAGCCTCCGGCGCTCAATTTCCTTGCCCTCGACCTCGGCCCGTGTGACGATGCCGCTTGGCGGAGCTTACGAACCCGCCACGCGACGGCCGGAACAGGCCGGCCGCCGCCTGGGTGTTCACGCATCAGGAGGAGGTCGCATCATCATGGGCAATCGCGCTGGAGGAAGACGCACGGGACCGAAATGCATCGCCATCGTCGGTCCCTTTTCTAGCGGCAAAACCACCCTTCTCGAAGCCATTCTGGCCCGCACGGGCGCAATTCCGCGTCAGAATCCGATCTCTTCCGGAAACACCGTATCCGACCATTCGCCCGAGGCGCGGGCGCACGCCATGAGCGTGGAGGCCACGTTCGCCACCACCGACTTCATGGGCGAAAGCCTGACCTTCGTGGATTGCCCCGGCTCGATCGAGTTCGCCTTCGAGGCGGAGCCGGTGCTGGCGGCCTGCGACCTAGCGCTGGTGGTGGCCGAAGCGGACCAGAAGAAGGTGCCGGCCCTGCAGCTCATCATGCGCAGGCTGGATGAGCTCGGCGTGCCGCGCATCCTGTTCCTGAACAAGATCGACAAGGCCGAAGTGGGCGTGCGCGAAACGCTGAAGATGCTGCAGCCCACGAGCCGGACACCGCTGCTGCTTCGCCAGATACCGCTGCGCAAGGAGGGCATCGTGGTGGGTTCGATCGACCTGGCACTGGAGCGGGCCTACATCTATCGCGAATACGCCGAAAGCGAGATCGCCGAGATCCCGAGCGACGAGAAGGCGCGTGAGATAGAGGCGCGCTTCTCCATGCTCGAAAGGCTGGCCGATCACGACGACGCGTTGATGGAGCAGCTGCTGGAAGAGATCGAGCCGCCCAAGGACGCGATCTTCGACGACCTTGCCGCAGACCTTCGCAGCGGCACGGTGACGCCGGTGCTGATCGGGTCGGCCGAAAAGGGCAACGGCGTGCTGCGCCTGCTCAAGACGATCCGTCACGATGCGCCCGACGTGGAGACGACCAGGCAGCGGCTCGGGGCGCCGAACAGCGGGCAGACCGTGGTGCAGGTGATGAAGACCATCCACACCCCCCACGGTGGCAAGCTCTCGGTCTCGCGCATTCTATCCGGCTCGGTCGCAGACGGCGCGGAACTGTTCCTGCCCGGCGGCGCCAGCGCCAAGGTTTCCGGCATCTACCGCATGTTCGGCAAGGACCAGATCAAGCAGGCTTCGGCCGCAGCCGGCGAAACGGTGGCACTCGGCAAGCTGGACAATGTGCGAACCGGCCAGACGCTGACCGTGAGCAAGGGTGGCACGCAGCCTCTCGCCACGTTCAAAATGCCCGATCCGGTATTCGCCTTCTCCGTGCGCCCGAAGGAGCGCAAGGACGATGTCAGGATGTCGGCCGCCATTCAGCGACTGGCCGAGGAAGATCCGTCACTGACGCTTCGCCACCAGCAGGATTCCAGCGAAACGGTGCTGATGGGCCACGGCGAAATGCACCTGCGAGTTACCGTCGAGCGCCTGGAAGGGAAGTACCAGATTCCGGTCGAGTCGAAGCCGCCGGCGGTTCCCTACCGCGAGACGATACGCAAGGCCACACAGCAGCGCGGGCGCCACAAGAAGCAATCGGGCGGGCATGGCCAGTTCGGCGACGTGGTTCTGGACATAAAGCCCCTGCCCCGCGGCACGGGTTTCGAGTTCACAGACACGATCACCGGCGGCGTGGTGCCCAAGACCTATATCCCGTCGGTCGAGGCTGGCGTTCGCGATTTTCTACGCTCCGGCCCGCTCGGCTTTCCTATCGTCGACATCGCGGTCAATCTTGCCGACGGCTCCTACCACACCGTCGATTCCTCGGACATGGCCTTCCAGATGGCTGCCAAGCTTGCCATGCGGGAAGGCATGACCGCCTGCTCGCCGGTGCTGCTCGAACCGATCATGAAGGTCGAGATATTCACGCCCTCGGAAGCCACCGCCCGCATCACCGGCATCGTGCCGCAGCGGCGCGGCCAGATCCTAGGCTACGACGCCCGGCCGGGCTGGCCGGGCTGGGACGTGGTGGAAGCGACTATGCCACAGGCCGAGATCGGCGACCTAATCATCGAGTTGCGTTCGGCCACGGCCGGCGTCGCCAGCTATCGCGCGAGTTTCGACCACATGGCGGAACTGACCGGCCGCCTGGCCGACGAGGCCATGAACGCCAACGGCAAGGCCGCCTGACGCGTGAGGCCGCATGGCTCCCTTGGCAAGGAACGAAACAGAAAAATCGGCGCCCGGACAATCCCGGACGCCGACTCGCGGACCATGCCGCCCTGGTTTGGGGTGGGGAGGAGGCAGCACGTCAGGTCCGCCGCAAACAATTCAGACACAAACTGCGCCGTCTGTTGCGCCGAAGCAGTCGGACGCGGCGGCTGCCTGAGCTTCGAGCTTTCGTGTGATGCCCCCATCTCACGAAGGCTCGCACGCCGCGTCCTGAACATGCATAGCAAAGGGTGCGGCGGGGAGACAGGTTACGAGAGGTTACATGTCACGGTTACGCCATGGCCTTCAGGCGCCACGGCGCGTCGTATGCAACGACATACAGCGAGAGGGCCCAGCCGACTGGAAGATGGGTCCACAGGTGCACCGAATTTCGGGCACAAAAAAAGCCGGATCAAAAGACCCGGCTAAGTTTGATTGGAAGTGCCGATTAAGGCTAAACCTCCAGAGGGGAACACTCTAGGGCGCTAATGGGAGGAGGAACGCGCCCAGGAGATGGTTGGTATATGGGCTATACCTGCTCGGGAAACAAGCGGCTTCCTTGCAAGGCACCCATGCAAAATGACGCAGGCTGTGGCCCAAACTTGGACCAGTCGATAGGGCCAGGAGATTTTCGAGCCTCCAACGGAGTTGCCCGGGTGCCGGATGGCCTCGCGTGGCGCAGAGTTGATCAGGCTAATCCCAGTTCCCTAACAGGGGCTGAATGCAGGGGGTGAAAATATGCGCAGGCCTCTCGCCATCGCCGGCAGTGCCGTCTTCTTCATCCCTGCACCCGGCGTCGTGGCGGGTGTTGTGCCCTGGTTGCTTACCCAGCGTTATGGTCAGCCGTTCTCATCCGTGGCGGGCGCGGTGCCGCTTGGTCTGCTGCTCGTCGTTGCAGGCGCCGCGGTATTGCTCAACACATTCGCGCGTTTCGCACTGGAGGGGGCCGCACCCTGCCCCGGTGGCGCCCACCGAGCGGCTGGTCGTCGGCGGCTCGTATCGATATGTGCGCAATCCGATGTATGTGGCAGTGCTGGCGATCATTCTTGGACAGGCGCTGCTTTTCGCCTCCTCAGCCGTCGCGCTCTATGCGGTAGTGGCCTGGGCGACCACCTTCGCCTTCGTGCACTTTTACGAAGAGCCGACGCTGGCGCGACGCTACGGCGACCAATACGAGGCCTATCGGCGCGCGGTGCGCGGCTGGGTGCCACGCCTCACGCCGTGGCGCGGCACTGAATGAAGCGATCGCGTGGGAAGGGATCAGCGCTGCCGGCTCAATAGGGCCAGTTGCGCGCCTTGGCGATGACGAAGTCACGGAACACGTGCAGCTTCGCCTGGTTCTTCATCGCGTCCGGATAGCAGAAATAGGTGTCGAAGGACGGCACCTCGGTTTCCGGCAGCACCTGGACCAGGCCGGAATCCTTGCTCACAACATAGTCCGGCAGCATGGCGATGCCCGCTCCGGTCTGCACCGCGCGCTTGATCGACAAGATGTCGTTGATCTGCAGATTGGCGATGCGCTGCCCGCCTTCGAAGTCGCCCACAGTCTCCAGCCAGTTCAACTCGCTGAGATGCGAGGGCACCGGCAAGCCGAAGGTGACGATGCGGTGATTGCGCAGCTCGGCCATGCTTTCCGGCTTGCCATATTTGTTCACATAGGATGGCGAGGCGTAGAGATGGAAATGCACGGTGAACAGCCGGCGCTGGATCAGGTCTGGCTGCTGGGGCTGCCGTAGCCGCAGCGCGCAGTCGGCCTGGCGCATGGTCAGGTCCAGCTCCTCGTTGGCGAGGATGAGCTGCAGGTTTATGTCCGGATAGAGCTCGAGGAATTCCTGCACGCGCTCGGTCAGCCAGCCGGCGCCAAGCCCAACCGTGGTTGTGACGCGGAGAACGCCGGACGGGCGATCCTTGGCCTCGGTCAGCCGCGACTTGATCGATTCGAGCTTCATCAGCACGTCATGCGCCGTGCGGAACAGCATTTCGCCCTGCTCGGTCAGGACCAGGCCGCGCGCGTGGCGGTGGAACAACGCCACCCCCACTTCGCTCTCCAACGCGCTTACCTGGCGCGAGATCGCCGATTGGGAAAGGCGCAGCGTCTCGGCCGCATGGGTGAACGAGCCCGCTTCCGCCGCAGCGTGAAACACGCGCAGCTTGTCCCAGTCGAGCGCCTCGCTGCGCCGACCTACCCTCACGTTGTTCTGTTCTGGCTTATTCCGCGGCTTCACGATGAACTTCTATTCCGGCAAGATATTTTTCGGCTTCCAGTGCCGCCATGCAGCCGAGACCGGCCGCCGTAACCGCCTGGCGGTAGATGTCGTCAGTGACGTCGCCGGCCGCGAATACGCCAGGCACGCTGGTGCGGGTTGAATCAGGTTCGGTCCACAGATAGCCGCTCGGCTTCTGCTTGAGCTTGCCGACGAAGAGCTCGACCGCCGGTGCATGGCCGATCGCCACGAACACGCCATCGACAGGCAGGTCGCTGTGCTCGCCGGTCACGACGTTGCGCAACTTGAGCCCGCTCGCGGAAGGCGGCAGCGGCGGGTTGCCCGGATTGCCCGTGATCTCGTCGACCACCGTGTTCCAGATGACCTTGATGTTGTCCTTCTGCAGCAGGCGCTCGCGCAGGATGCGCTCGGCGCGGAAATCGTCGCGCCGATGGATGACGGTGACGGTTCTGGCGAGATTGGAGAGGTACAGCGCTTCTTCGACAGCCGAATTGCCGCCGCCCACCACCGCCACGTCCTCGCCGCGATAGAAGAAGCCGTCGCAGGTGGCGCAAGCCGAGACGCCGAAGCCCATGAAGGTCTGCTCGCTGGGAATGCCCAGCCATTTGGCCTTGGCGCCGGTGGCGATGATCAGCGCATCGCAGGTGTATTCGGCGCCGGAATCTGCCTTCAGGCGGAAGGGCCGCACGTCGAGATTCACTTCGGTGATCAGATCATTGACGATTTCGGCGCCGACATTCTCAGCCTGCTTGAGCATTTCGCCCATCAGCCACGGACCCTGGATGGGGTCTGCGAAGCCGGGATAGTTCTCGACATCGGTGGTGATCATGAGTTGGCCGCCCTGCTCCAACCCGGCCACCAGCACAGGCTTCAGCATGGCGCGCGCCGCATAGATGGCAGCCGTATAGCCTGCAGGACCGGAGCCGATGATAAGGACGGGCGCATGTTTGATCGTCATGTAAAGGCCTTCATGAACTTGGGGCGGCACGTAGCGATGCGGATTGATATTTCGCGCTAATCTAGGTGTTGGCGGCGTGGGCAGCAAGGCGACGAATCGACCGTCCCCGGAAAGCTTTGCCCGCGAGGCTCCTGCCGCAGCGAAGCACCCCCCAAAGGCAGCAGAAAATTTCGCTGCGTGGGCCTGACGCCGGCCCGCTTATAGTTTAATTACACGATGGCGACAGATTCTTGCGCCACCACACTGGAAAACCGACATGCCGCCGAAGGCCGACCTCGACGCGATCGACTGGAAAATCCTGCAGGAACTGCAGAATGAAGGTCGCATGACCAATGTCGAGCTGTCGCGGCGGGTGGGCATCTCGGCCCCGCCGTGCCTGAGGCGGGTAAAGCGGCTTGAAGATTCCGGCATTATCCGCGGCTATCGCGCCCTGCTCAACGCCCCGGCGCTTGGCATGGACGTGGTGGCCTTCTGCCTGGTGGGCCTTCATCACCACGCCGAGGCGGAGCTGAAGGCATTCGCCGACCGGACGCGCCTATGGCCGATCGTGCGCCAGGCATGGATGGTCTCGGGCGACTCCGACTTCATGCTGCATTGCGTGGCAAGCGACCTCACCACCTTCCAGAACTTCGTGATCGAGGATCTTGCCTCCTCGCCCAATGTCGATACCGTGCGAACTGCACTGACCATCCGCCAGGTGAAGAACGAAGGTTTGGTGGCCATAGAAGCGTATACCTAGGGAGAATTCCGCAAGGAGAAACGTTGGGAACGACCGATACCAGAAAACGGATGGTAATCGTCGGTAACGGCCCGCTTTCGCGCGACCTTTCCGAGCACGTCGACAACGCCGACTTCGTAATCCGCTTCAATGACCCGAAGGCTGGAATTGGCCTGAGCGGGGTCAAGACCGACCGGTTGCTGATGGCCAACACCGGACCACCCATGCGGCGGCGGCTGAAAACTCCTGAGCTGATCACCTCCCCCATCTTTCAGGCCGCCAGGGAATTGGTGTTTCCCTATCACCCGCTCATAGTTCGGCGATATTTCATAAAGGTCTCATTTCTGTCCCGCCTGAAGGGCAAACGAGCCGAATATACGCTCAAAGGCATCGAAGTATTCGGAGGCGCGGGCAAGGAAATACGGATCATGCCTCCGCAGTTCTACGAACAGGGCTGCCGCGCACTCGGATTGCCTGAGGCCAAAATGCACGAGTTCTTTCCAAGCACCGGTTTTTTCGGGATTTGGCACGCTCTCGAACACCACCCCGCGGATGAGTGGCGCATAGAAATCTGCGGCTTCACCTGGGAGGGGTGGCAGCAACATACCTGGGCCGACGAGCGCCGATGGGTCTTGGAGCAGGCGGATCAAGGCCTCATAATACTCATCGAATAATTATCAGTTCTTCGCGAAAAGAATCCGTGCATAATTCATTCTGGGGAACAATCAGATTGGATACTTGGCATGAACGACACGCTGAAGATATTCATCGGCTGGGATTCTCGTGAGTCAATCGCATACGAGGTTGCGAAAAGCACAGCCTTGAAGAATGCCTCTATTCCACTGGACATCCGACCGATCAAGCTGAACGACCTTGTCGCCAGCGGCCTCTACTCTCGTGACATCGATCCACTTGCCTCGACAGAATTTACCTATTCACGCTTTTTCACGCCGCACCTTGCCAACTTCGAAGGATGGGCATTGTTCTGCGACTGTGACTTCCTGTTCTTCGGGGATCTTGCCGAACTGCGAGACTATCAGGACCCGACAAAGGCCGTCATGTGCGTCAAGCATGACTATCGGCCGAAGGAGGGATTGAAGATGGACGGCAAGGCGCAGACCAGCTACCCGCGCAAGAACTGGTCTTCCTTCATGTTCTTCAACTGCGCCCATCCATCGACCCGCAGGCTGACGGCGGAACTCGCCAACCGCGAAACCGGTGCCTACCTGCATCGCATGCAGTGGGCGGATGACGACGACATCGGCGATCTGCCGATGGAGTGGAACTGGCTGGAGGGATGGAATGAGAAACCGGCCGAAGGCCCGCCCAAGGCTGTGCACTACACGAGCGGTGGTCCCTGGTTCAAGGACTGGCAGGATGTCGAATACGGGGATGTCTGGCGTCAGGAGGCGCTGAGGATCGCGCCCGATTTCAAGCCGATGTGACCTCTGCATGGGCGTGGGCGTGGACAGGCCCGCGCACGCTCGGCATCAGGATGACCAGAGAAATGCTCATCCCTTGGGGCTGAAGGGCACGGTTCGGAAAATGAGGCGACCGGTCGCGAGAAGAGCGGCCCTGCGCACGGAAACGGCAATCTGACGCCCGACGCGGCCTATCTCGCGAGGAATTTTGCCCCATCCGCGAAGTCTCGGGCTTCTCGGATCGTGGCGATGGAAGCTGACCCTTTCCGTCTCCAGTGTGCTCGCCATCGGTTCGTGTGCCGACGGACCGAAAACGAGATTGTGCTGCATGCAGATCGCGGGCACCAGCTGCAGCGCATGCAGTTCCCCGAGGACCCCGTATTTCGGCGAGAAGATTATCTCGTCGACCGGCTCACAGTTTCGTTCGGTTGCGGCCAGCAATCGCCGAGCTGTCCGCGGCGTCACGAAATACCCACCCGCGCAGAAGTGATACGAAATCAGTCGACGCAACTCGTGCCCGAACGGCGTAGCCTCCACCACGTGGCCCATCTCGACCCGCTTGAGCGTAGCCTCGCCCTTGACGATATCCGCACCAGCCGGGATCCAGTCATGCGAACGCAGGAAGTTCGCCGCGTTGCTGGAAAAATGAATGTCGTCCTCGGCTATGAAGGCCCAGGGCGCATTTTCCGCGACGACCATCTCCCACACTTTGCGGTGGCTGAGGAAGCAGCCGATTTCACCAGCGGATAGGGAATTGCGCCCCGAAGACAGCCCGCGAAGTCGTTCCAGCTCCGCGTCGGGTAGTTCCCTGGCATCCACCGCCGGCACCCGCACCAGGTCGATGTCCATGCCTTCGATTTGCTTGCTGAACCAGGCGAGACGGTCCGAAGATCGATCGAGATTGATCAGGTAGAGTTTCATGCCAGGATCCGAATACTGTCGAATATTCGTTCCGAGGCGCGGTCTGGACCATCGCCGCGGCATTCCCTAAAGAAACTGCACACATTCGAGCTCAAGCCACCGCATTATCGGCAGCACTAGGCAAAAAAATGACGCGTAACACCGCTCCGATTTCAGCTTACATCATTTCCAAGAACGAAGCATCGGTGCTGGGTGCCTGCCTCGACAGCCTCGATATCTGCCGGGAAATCGTGATCGTCGATTCAGGGTCAACCGACGGCACGCTGGAGCTGATCGAAGACTACACGGCCCGCGGCTTTCCAATTCGACTCGTCCAGCGGGAATGGCCGGGCTTTGCCCAACAGAAACAGTTTGCGCTGGAGCAGTGCACCTCAGCCTGGTGCCTGAACCTGGACTGCGACGAGCGCCTGGACGAGCAACTGAGGGCCGAGCTGATGGCCGGGGATTTCGATCGCCCGGACGTTACGGGATATTCGATCAAGCGGCCGGAATATCTCCCCGGCTACGGCTACCCTCCGGCCGCTGTGCATGCAGAGCATCTCGTACGCCTGGTCCGCAAGGGCAAGGCGAGCTACGACCAGGGCCTGGCCGTGCATGAATCCCTGAGGGTCGAAGGGGAGGTCAGGAAGCTGACGCGAGGTCGCATCCTTCACTTCCGCAACCTTTCCATCAATCAGGATTTTGGCAAGATGAATGGCTATTCGAGGCTGAAGGCACTTGCCGGACACCAGCGCGGGAAGACTTCCAGCTTCTCAAAGATCATGCTGAAGCCGCTGGCGCAGTTTCTCAAATTCTATCTAGCCCAGCGCTTTTTCCTGTGCGGCACGCCGGGACTGATCTATTCCGTGATGCTGTCGAGCTACGTCTTCATGACCGAGGCGAAGCTCTACCGTCTCTCGAGGGACGGCATGCCTTCCGAATAGCCGGCCTGATCGCCAATTCCCTCGTCCCAAAAGGTTCGCAACCTTTCGGGATCATGCCCTACCTTTTCGACCAGACCCGGCCATAGACCTTGCGAATGCCGTCGGCCTCGCGCCGCAGCGGAAAGGCTGAGCGCGCATGCGCAAGGGCCGCTTCAGCCGCGGCCTTGCGGGCGGCTTCGTCATCCATCAGGCGGCCGGCAGCCGCGATGATTGCCGGCAGGTCCTCGCGGGCAACGACATTGCCGGTCTCGCCTTCAACGACCAGCTCGGAAAAGGCACCGACATCGGTCGCCACCACAGGCACGCCGCTCGACATGGCCTCGAGAGGCGTGAGCCCGAACCCTTCCCAGCGCTGGGGTGCGATGTAGAGCGACATCGCCCCGAACCAGGGCGTGATGTCCGCAACCTCGCCGACGAAAAGGATACGGTCGGCAAGTCCTGCTGCGGCGGCTTTCTGCTTCAGTTCCTGCTCGAATTCGGCGTGCTGGGCAGTCGTGCGCCCGGATATCACCGCCGACCAGCCGGGCCGGCCCGGCAGAAGCTCGATCATGGCGTCTACGAAGAGATCGACCCCCTTCTGATGACGCACACGGCCGAAGCAGCCGACATAGTTGCGCGTCGGATCGAGGCCGAGCGCATTCAGTGCGGCAGCCTTGTCCTTTGGCGGCGTGAACCTTTCGGTGTCGACGCCGTGCATCACCACGGTGCTGGGCACCTTGAGATACGCGGCTGCCTTGCTGCTGGTGGCAATCACGGCATCCATCTGCCGGATCAGGAACCTGGTCCAGCGCGTATGTTCGCGCTGCGCGGCGGAGGTGAAGACAAGCGACAGCGGTGCCCCAAGGAGCTTCAGCACCAGGCCCGCCAGCATTTCGGTATTGCGCCTTGCATGCCAGATGCGCTTGCGCCTGGAGCCTGGCCGCTTCCAGAGGGAAAAAAGCTGCCACCAGCGCATGCGCGGCAGCGTGTCCGGCAGACCTGGCCCGAAGGTGGCAATGCCCAGGCTTTGCGACTGGATGGGAACCAGCTGGATGATCGTGCTGGTCACGCCCGAAAGGCGACGCTTGAGGTTGGGAGCGACCACCTCGACGCGGGCCATGTCGGGAGCGGGCTCA
>JAEWHN010000017.1 GCA_023387775.1 Pseudomonadota bacterium
GTTCTTGATCGCGGGGTCGATCGACGCCGGCGGAATGCGCACGCGGTGGCTGATGGCCACATGCAGGCCGCGCTCCATCTGCTCGGCATTGGCCACCGAGCCGAGGGGAATGGCAAACGCCATGAAGCGGTTCACCGCATCGCGCGGATCGCGGCTGAAGGTGGCCGAGGCGCCGCGGGTGCACAGCATCTCGACATAGGCCGAGCGGTGGCCGGAAAGCGCGACGCAGTTGTGCAGGATCTCGGCCACAGCGCTCCGGGCGTAGGGGATGCTCATGCGCAGCCGCTCCAGCCCGCCGAAGAAGCGATCGATATGCAGGTCGAGCCGGAAGAAGCGGCCGTTCCAAACATGCACCGTGTCGTAGGTGGCATCGGAATGCAGGAAACCGTAATCCAGCACCGAGACCTTGGCCTCCGACATCGGCACATACTGGCCGTCGAGATAGGCGACGCCGCTCGGATAGCTGTGCGGGTCCACATGGCGGCTGCCAACTTCCGGCAGCGCAGAAACCTGTCGATCCATTCCGTCCTCCTCCATTTTGGCCCGATGCTGTCGGGCGAGGGCGGATCAGGCCATATTCCATCGGCCGCGGACTATGGGGCCAGGAAAGCGCAAAAAATCTATTCTTCCTCCTCGTCCGGGTCGAGCAGGCGTGTCGCGCGCCAGCCTGTCAGCACGCCATTGACCTGGTCGATGACGAAGAAGCGCGCGGAGTCGCGGTCGTAGCCTTCCTCCAGCAGCCTGTCATAGTCGGTGTGCTGGTGGCGCACATGGGCTACCGTCGCCAGCCACACGGCGATTGACGGCGGCAGGGTCTTCAGGTGCGGCGCGCCGGCGTCAGCGCGGATGCGCTCTGTGTCGGCATAGGGCGCCATCGGAAGCAGCGCCGTCAGCGCCTTGGCGAGGGCGCGTTGGCGGCCCGTCGAGGGTTTCATTGGCCGGACCGCTCGAACACCGCGTGGGGATAGGCGTCGACGCTCGGAATATAGGGTTTCAGGTCGATGACCGGGGTGCCGTCGAGCACGTCGATCGCCTCCAGCGTCAGAACGCCGGCTTCGATGTCCAGCCCGACCATGCGCACGACATGCAGGCCCACCGGGTTCGGCCGGGCCGGAGAGCGCAGGGCGAAAACGCCCTTGGCCTCGGCCGCATGGCGCGGCTTCTGGATGATCAGGTTGCGCGGCGCGTGCTGCAGCCATGTCAGCACCACCACATGGCTGGCGCGGCCGAGCCCTTCAAGCCCTGGCCGGTAGGGCGCGTCGATCTCGACGGTCGCGCCGCCGCCTTTTTCGCGTGCCGCGCCCATGTTCTTGGGACAGTCCTCGCGCCTGGTCCAGGGCGAGCGGATGCGGCCGATGAACACGATGTGGCCGTCTCCCGGCATCCCGGCGGGGTCCTCGGGCAGCGCCTGCTCCCCCTCGCGTTGTTCGAACATGCCCATTTTCCCGACCATCCTGCTGTTGAGCCGCCTTTGTCATTGCAAATCGAGCCGACATCACATAAAGATATGTTTATGTCTTTCTGCAAGAGGCCGGCATGCGCGTAACCCTCGACATCCTCGTTGATACATTGAAGGCGGCGGCCGAATCCAGCCGCCTGCGCATTCTGGCGCTGTTGTCGCACGGCGATCTCACCGTGTCCGACCTTACCGAAATCCTCAACCAGTCGCAGCCGCGCGTTTCGCGCCACCTGAAGCTGCTGCTGGAGGCGGGGCTGATCGAGCGCTACCAGGAGGGCTCCTGGGCCTTTTTCCGGGTCACGGATTCCGATGGCGGCCGTGAATTCGTGCAGGGGCTGGTCTCGCGCGTGCACGACGGCGACCCGCAGATCGAGCGCGACCTGGAGCGGCTGGCCGCCGTGAAGCGGCGGCGGCAGGAGAGGGCGCGCGAATATTTCAACGAGAACGCCGCGAGCTGGGACGAGATCCGCTCGCTGCACGTGCCCGACAAGGCGGTGGAGACCGCCCTGCTGAAGCTGGTCGGCAAGCGTCCGTTCCAGACCATGCTCGATCTCGGCACCGGCACCGGGCGGCTGCTGGAGATTTTTGCGCCGCTCTACCGGCGCGGCATCGGCATCGACATGTCTCGCGAGATGCTGACGGTGGCGCGCGCCAATCTCGACAAGGCCGGCATCTCCAACGCGCAGGTGCGGCTGGGCGACATTTATGCCCCGCCGGTGGAGCGCGATTCATTCGATCTCATTACCATTCACCAGGTGCTGCACTATCTAGATGATCCGGCGCTGGCGATCCGAGAGGCTGCGCGGCTGCTGAGGCCGGCCGGCCGGCTGGTGATCGTCGACTTCGCTGCGCACGCGCTGGAATTCCTGCGCGAGGAGCATGCGCATATGCGGCTCGGCTTCTCCGACCGCCAGATCGCCGACTGGTTCACTGAGGCCGGGCTCGACCTGGAGGAAACCCAGGACTTCGAACCGCGCGGCGGCGCGGAAGCCAAGCTCACCGTCAAACTCTGGCTCGGTCGAGACCGCCGCCTGCTGATCGCCGATCCTGCCCCAAGTACCGCAAGGGAAACTGCCTGATGAACAATTTCGGATTTTCGCGTCGACCGGGCATAGGAGGCAAGATCAGCGTTTCCTTCGAATTCTTCCCCCCGAAGACCGAGGAGATGGAGGCTCGGCTGTGGGATACGGTGACGCGGCTGGAGCCGCTGCAGCCGGAGTTCGTCTCCGTGACCTATGGCGCCGGCGGCTCGACGCGCGAGCGCACGGCGCGCACCGTCAGGCGCATCCTGACCGAGACGACGCTCACGCCCGCCGCGCACCTGACCTGCGTCGATGCCGTGTGCGGGGAGGTCGACAAGGTCATCTCCGAGTTCGTCGACATGGGCGTCACCCGCTTTGTCGCGTTGCGCGGTGATCCCGTGGAGGGCGTCGGGGCCTGCTACCAGCCGCATCCGGGCGGCTACGCCAATGGTGCCGAACTGGTGGGCGCGCTGAAGAGCGTCGGCGATTTCGACATCTCGGTCTCGGCCTATCCCGAAAAGCACCCCGAAAGCCCGGATTTCGCCACCGACATCGACATGCTGAAGCGCAAGGTCGACAATGGCGCCACGCGCGCCATCACCCAGTTCTTCTTCGACAACGATCTCTACGAGCGTTACGTCGAACGCGTGCGCCGGGCGGGCATCTACATTCCCATCGTGCCGGGCGTGCTGCCGGTGCACAATTTCGCGCAGGTGGCCAATTTCTCGGCGCGCGCCGGTGCGCATGTGCCGGCCTGGCTCGCCGAGCGCTTTGACGGGCTGCAGAACGACCCGCAGACCCATGCGCTGGTCGCCGCGGCCGTGGCCGCCGAGCAGGTGCTGGACCTCGTGGAACGCGGCGTGGACGATTTCCACTTCTACACCATGAACCGGGCAGAACTTTCACTGGCTATCTGCCACATGATCGGCATTCGCGCCCAGGCGCCCGCGGCTGTTCCCAGTTCGGCCGCGGCCTGAGGCAGCCTCAAAAGGAAAGGCCGAGCGCTTGGCCCGGCCTTTCGAATGTTGCCGGCTGGTGCCGGCCCCCAACAGCTCTGGGCCTTAGGGAAGAACTCCCATGATCAGGGCGCCTATAACAGCGAATGCAGCGCAAATCATCAATGCGTTGATCGGCCGTGCAAGTCCCATAACTAGCCTCCTGTTTGAGCTAATGGGGCCGGAGTCTAGGGGACTTTGAGCCACAGGCAAGCACAAATCATGCTGCAATGCGACACATATGGCCCGAATGCGACCCTGCCTGCTGGCCTTAGCCTTTGAAAAAATTGATCAAAAGCCGGCTTAGGACTTGTGAATAAATTGTGGCGGAGTGTCGTCTTTTTTGCGTCGAATCCGCTCCAGAACCCTGCCGTCGATGGTCAGCAGGCCGATGCCTATCAGCGCCATGCCGGCCAGTTCGACCGCTTCCAGCCTTTCTCCGAGGAACATCATGCCGAGCAGGGCGGCACTTACCGGCACGACCAGCGTGACCAGCGAGGCGTTGGTGGCGCCGGCCGAGGCGACCAGGTTGAAGAACAGGATGTAGGCAAAGGCGGTTGACAACAACGCCAGCGCCAGCACCGCCGCCCACACCGGCAGGCTGGCCGAGAACAGGCCCGAGGTGCCGTGCACCAACGCCACGACCGGGATCATGATGACGGCCGAGGCGGCAAGCTGGCCGGTCGCAACGACCGGCGGGGGCAGCGCGCGGAAGCGCCGCGCCACGATCAGCGCGACGGCATAGGAAAGGGCAGCGCCGATCAGCGCGAATTTCGCCCAGACCGGGCCACCCAGCCCAGCCAGCAAGCCGGGGCCGATCATCACCGCGGTGCCGGCGATGCCGAGCAAAATGCCGGCCAGCTTGTTGCGCGTCAGCTTTTCGTCGTCGGTGAACAGGTTGGCGACGATCAGCGTCCAGAACGGCGTGGTGGCGTTGAGCACAGCGGCGAGCCCGGCGCCGAGCTCGGTCTGGCCAAGGAAGATCAGCGAGAAGGGGATGATGTTGTTGAGCAGCGCCAGCGCGAAGAACGGGGCGATGTAGGGCAGCGCCAGCCGGATCGAAGGGCCGCGCAGGCCCAGATAGACGAGCAGCGCAACCGCCGCGATGGTCACCCGGAACAGCACCAGCACCAGCGGCTGGATTTCGGCGACCGCGATGCGGGCGAAGAAGAACGAGCCGCCCCAGATCGCGCCGAGCAGCAGCAGTTGGCCCCAGTCGCTTGCGTTCATCGTCCTCCGCGCCGTGCCGGCGATGGAACCTGTGCTCATTAAAAATCCCCTCGGAGCTGCGCCGGAGCAATGAAACTCGCCCATCCCGACGCAATTGGGATGGAGCAGGCGCCACTTTCTGCCGGACCAGAATCCCGGTTTCGCTTCAGCGCACCGGGCTGGGCGAGGTCTAGGTGGGTGGGGTCTTGCCTGCCACCCGTTTCTTGCCCGCCGGCGCTTCCTTCCCGATCAGGTCCAGAAACTCGGCCTGGGCGCGGGTCAGATGCCGCTCCTTGTGGCGTATGGCCAGAAAGCGCCGCTTCGGGAAGGAAAGCGGCATCTGCAACAGCCGCCCTGCAGCCACCGCCGCCTCGGTGACGAAGCGCGACATGGCGGTCGCGCCCGCGCCGGCGATTACGGCGGTTCGCACCGCCTCGTTGGAGGAAAGCTCCAGCGCCACGTCCAGCTTGGCCGGCGCGATGCCCAGGCCCTCCAGCGCCTCCTCGAACACGGCGCGCGTGCCCGAGCCCGGCTCGCGCAGCACCCAGCGCGTGGCCGTCAGGTCGGCGGGAACAATTTCCGTGCGCTTTGCCCAGGCATGGTCCGCGCCCACCACCAGCACCAGCTCGTCCTCGGCAGCGGGTGTAACCGAAAGGGCAGGGTCGTCGATCTCGCCCTCAACGAAACCAAGGTCTGAAAACCCGTCGCGCACGCTTGCCGCCACCTGCTCGGTGTTGCCGATGGTCAGCTTCAGGGAGATGCCGGGATACCGGGTCTGGAAGCGATGCATGAAGGGCGGCAGCCAATAATTGGCCACCGTCTGGCTGGCGGCCAGATCCAGCGAGCCACGCTTCAAGCCGGCGAGATCGGCCAGCACGGCTTCCGCAGAGGCCGCCCGCGCCAGCACCGCGCGCGCCTCGATGAGAAACAGCCGCCCCGCCTCGGTAAGCTCGATGCGGCGGCCGACCCGGTCGAACAGTCTTGTCGCGTGCCGCGCCTCCAGCGCGGCAATGGCCGCGCTGGTGGCCGACTGGGTGAGATTGAGGTCGCGCGCGGCGCGGGTGACATGCTCGCGCTCGGCCACGGCGACGAAGATGCGGAGTTGTTCAAGGGTCATGGCCGCAGACTCCGGGGGAGGTTCTTGCAGGAACGCCGTGACGGTTTTCGTTCCTTCGCGCTCCTTGACCTGCCGCTCTCACCCCACCAGCTTGATCAGCGTCAGGCTGAAACCAGCGATGAAGGCAAAGGCGGCCAGACCCAGCAGCAGCGGGCGCAGGCCTTTTGCCCGAAGCTTGCGGATATCCGTCTCCAGCCCCATGGCGGCGAGCGCCACGCTGAGCATGAAGGTCGTGGCCGTCGCGATAACGCCCTTGGCCTCGGCAGGGATCGACACCAGGCTGTTGACGGCCACCAGCGCGATGAAGCCCAGCACGAACCACGGCACCGGCGCCTTGGCGTCCGAGTGGTCCTCGCCGTTCCTGGTCGCACGGCGCGTCGCCAGGAAGCCGAGCGACAGCACGACGGGCGCAAGCAGCATGACGCGGCTGAGTTTTGCCACCGTGCCGAACTCGCCGGCTGCCTGGCCGCCCTGGAAGGATGCCGCCACCACTTGCGCGACCTCGTGGATCGAGGCGCCGGCCCACAGGCCATAGGCGTGGGCGTCCAGCCCCAGCAGCGCCGGCAGCAGCGGGTAGGCGAACATGGCGATCGAGCCGAACACGGTCACGCAGGCCACCGCATAGGCCACGTCCTCGTCTGGCGCGCGTGTCACCGTATTGGTGGCGATTACTGCGGAGGCGCCGCAGATCGACGTGCCGGCTGCGATCAGTTCGGCAAGTTTCGGTTCCACGCCCATCGCGCTGCCCAGCCGCACGGTGAAGATGAAGGTCGCGACCAGCGTCGCCACGATGACGGCGATGCCGGCAGCGCCCACTTCCACGATCTGCGCCGCAGTCAGCTGCAGGCCGAGCAGGATGATCGCCAGCCGCAGCACGCGGCGCAGCGAGAACACCACGCCCGCCTTGGCGCGTGCCGGCGTGCCGACCAGATTGTGGAAGGTAATTCCGATGAGGATGGCAAGGATCATCGGGCTGAATACGGCGACCCCCGGCACCTGCCGCAGCCCGAAGGCGGCCGCTGCGATCGCAACCGTCAGCGCCAGCCCCGGCAGCACGCTCAGCGCTCGCTGCCCCAGGCCCGGCGCGGCCTGGGCCGGCATCAGGCCGACGGGCGCGGCAATGGAGGCCGCTTCGAGCGTGTCGGGGTTGGAAAGCGCGGTCATGGCTGAAAATCCGATTTGTGCTGGCCATGGTCTCGCTCATTCCAATCAATCGATCCAACGCATTATACCGTAGAAACCGTTCGTTAAAAGCGAATGATCGGGGAGGCGGATTCCCTTCACCGGCCGCATGCTCTAAGTTTTTCCCCCGGGGGGCGATCCGGGAGGACGCATGCAGCAATTCGAGAATGCGAAGGCCGCCGCTCTGGCCCTGCGCCCCGACGACCCGGTCTATTGCTTCCGGCCGGAAGTTCTGAAGGCCGATGCGCGCGGCTTCATGGACATGTTTCCCGGCAAGACCGCCTATGCGGTCAAGACCAATGGCGAGCAGCTGGTGCTGAAGACGCTTGTGGAGGCGGGCGTCAGCGCCTTCGACGTGGCGTCGCCCGGCGAATTCGCCGCCGTGCGCGCCGTCTCGGCCGACGCCGAGATGTTTTACATGCATCCGGTCAAGGCGCAGTCCGACATCCGGCTGGCGCTGGAAAAATATGGCATCCGCTCGATCGCCGTCGATCATGAGGACGAGATCACCAAGCTCGGCCGCATCGTTCAGGCGCTCGACATCGATCCGGGCACGCTCACCGTCTTCGTGCGCATCCAGACCAGGGGGCAGGCGGCCTACGAGCTGTCGAAGAAATTCGGCGCCGGTCCGGCCTATGCGGTCGAGCTCGGCCATCGTCTCCGCCGCCACGGCTACCAGGTCGGGCTCTGTTTTCATGTCGGCAGCCAGATCGAGGACCCGGACGTCTACGAGCGCGCGCTGGCCTCGGCCGACTGGGTGCGCAACCGGCTGGGCTTCGAGATTGCGGGGCTCGATGTCGGCGGCGGCTTTCCGGCCGAATACGGCGAAGACCCTCGCCGCAAGAAGCGCGAAATGCCTTCGCTTGGGCAGATCATGTCACGCCTGCGGGGCGACCTGCGCGAATACGGTTTTGACGAGGTACCGCTGGTGGCCGAGCCGGGCCGCGTCATCGTGGCGCGCGCTTTTTCGCTCATCGTGCGGGTGTTGTTGCGCAAGGGCCGCCGGCTCTACATCAACGACGGCATCTGGGCCTCGCTGTCGGACAGCTGGACCGGCAAGATCACGCTCCCGGCGCGCTTCATTCCGGACCCGGCCATCCGTTCGCGCAATGGGCTGGAGCAGAACATCGTGCCGTTCAAGGTGTGCGGCGCGACCTGCGATTCCGTCGACATACTGTCGCGGCCGTTCTGGCTGCCGGAAACCATCGACACCGGAGACTGGATCGAGATCGGCCATATCGGCGCCTATTCGCTGTCGCTGCGCACGCGCTTCAACGGCTTTTATCCCGATACCTTCGTGGAAGTGACCACGCCCTTCGAGGAGGGCGAGGCGCCACAGGGCCTCGCCAGCCTCGAAACCATGGCGGACTAGCGCGCTGCGCCTCCGCCCCGGGGGATCAGTCCATGTCGTCCTTGTCGGGAGCGGCGGCGTGGTCGCGCCGGCCCAGCAGGATCTCGCGCTTGCCGACATGGTTGGGCGCGCCGACGATGCCTTCCTTCTCCATGCGCTCGACCAGCGAGGCGGCGCGGTTGTAGCCGATGCCAAGGCGCCGCTGGATGTAGGAGGTGGAGCACTTCTTGTCGCGCAGCACCACCTTCACCGCTTCGTCATAGGTGGAATCGCCGTCTTCGGCCGCCACCGATCCCTTGTCGAAGACGGCCTGGTCGGCCTCGGCCTCTTCTTCTTCCTCGTCGGCCGTCACGGTCTCCAGATATTCTGGGCGGCCCTGCGTCTTCAGATGGGCCACCACCTGCTCGACCTCGTCGTCGGACACGAAGGGGCCATGCACGCGGGCGATGCGGCCGCCGCCGGCCATGTGGAGCATGTCGCCCTGGCCGAGCAACTGCTCGGCGCCCTGCTCGCCGAGGATGGTGCGGCTGTCGATCTTCGAGGTCACCTGGAAGGAGATGCGGGTCGGGAAGTTGGCCTTGATCGTGCCGGTGATGACGTCGACCGACGGGCGCTGCGTGGCCATGATCAGGTGGATGCCGGCCGCGCGCGCCATCTGCGCTAGGCGCTGGATGGCACCTTCGATCTCCTTGCCGGCGACCATCATCAGGTCGGCCATCTCGTCCACGATGACGACGATGTAGGGCATCGGCGCCAGGTCGATTTCCTGCTCCTCGAACAGCGGCGCGCCGGTGCCCTTTTCGAAGCCGGTCTGCACCTGCATCACCACCGTCTCGCCCTTGTCGCGGGCCACGGCGGCGCGCTGGTTGTAGCCGTCGATGTTGCGCACGCCCAGCCGCGCCATCTTGCGATAGCGGTCTTCCATCTCGCGCACGGCCCATTTCAGCGCCGTCACCGCCTTCTTCGGGTCGGTCACCACGGGCGTCAGCAGGTGCGGGATGCCGTCATAGACCGACAGCTCCAGCATCTTGGGGTCGACCATTATCAGCCGGCATTCCTGCGGCGTCATGCGGTAGAGCAGCGACAGGATCATGGTGTTGATCGCCACCGACTTGCCCGAGCCGGTAGTGCCGGCCACCAGCAGGTGGGGCATCTTCGCCAGTTCGGCGATCACCGGCTCGCCGCCGATGTTCTTGCCCAGGCACAGCGCCAGCTTGCAGCCGGTCTCGCGGAAATCGTGGGATTCGATCAGCTCGCGGAAATAGACCGTCTCGCGCGTCTCGTTCGGCAGTTCGATGCCGATGACATTGCGGCCGGGCACCACTGCAACGCGTGCGGAGATGGCGGACATGGAGCGGGCGATGTCGTCGGCCAGGCCGATGACGCGGGAAGACTTTACGCCCGGCGCCGGCTCGAACTCATAGAGCGTGACGACGGGGCCGGGGCGGACATGGATGATCTCGCCCTTGACGCCGAAATCTTCCAGCACGCTTTCCAGCAGATCCGCATTCTGCTCCAGCCGCTCCTGGGACATGTAGAAGCCTTGGCCAACCGGCGGCTCCTGCAGCAGTTCCTCGGAAGGGAACTCGTAGCCGTCTTCCGTGCCGGACTGCTCCGCGCCCACGGTGATGGTCCGGGGCGAAGTGGCGCGGGCGACGGGAACCGGCATGGTCACGCTCGCCCTCTTGGCAGGCTCGAAGGCGACGACGTTCGCGTTTGCCGCCACGGGCGCCACGACGTTCTTCGGGGCAGGGGCTGCACCAGCGGCCATGGCTGGCGTGGCAACTGCCGCGGCCGGAGCGGCAACGACAGCCTCGGCCACCGGAGCGGCAGCTTCCGCCACCGGGGCTGCCGCAGCATCCGCGGGCGAGGCGGCAACGGCGATTGCTTCCGCGGGCGTCCTGGCAGTTTCAGCT
>JAEWHN010000018.1 GCA_023387775.1 Pseudomonadota bacterium
ATCTGCGCCTGCGCGCCTTCCTCACCACGCTCGTCACGCTCATCATCGTGCGCGCCGTGGTCGACATGCTGCTGCTGAAATATGCGGTCGCGATCGCCACCGCATTCCCGGATTCCGACGCCTGGTACTATCTGGGCGAAGGCTACGTGTTCGGCCTGCCGTTCAGCGTCGTCCTGACGGTGGCGGTGGCGCTGGTGGTGCATATCGTGCTCAGCCGCACGCGGGCGGGCTGGCACGTGCTGGCGGTCGGCGGCTCGCGCAGGTCGGCGCACAATGTCGGCATTCCGGTGCGCAGGGTCGTCTGCGCGACTTACGTGGTGTCCGGCACGCTGGCCGCCCTTGCCGGCGTGCTCTTCGCTTCGCGGCTGGGCGCCGCCGGCTCCGACATCGGCAACGGCCTCGAGATTGCGGCGCTGACCGCGGCCGTGCTCGGCGGCAACAGCCTCGGTGGAGGCCGCGGCTCCGCCGCCAAGGCAATCATCGGCTCGATCACCGTGATGATCATGGTCAACAGCCTGGTGCGAATGGGTGTCACCAGCGGCGCGAATTCGTTGCTGCTCGGCATGGTGCTGCTGGCCGCTGTGGCGGTCGACGTGCGCTGGCTGAAGAACCGCCACAAGTTCCTGTCGAAAGTCTATGTGTCTCCCACCTATGCCGAGTTGCCTCCCGCACCGGCAACTGACGGCGCGTCGCCCTATGCTCTGAACGACCGGCTACGCCCGGTCGAAGCGATCGGGCTCGGCCGTATCGACGGGCCGGAAGACGTCATCCTGGACGAGGACGACAACATCTATGTCGGCAACCGAACGGGCGACATCGTTCGTTTCCTGGCGCCGGATTACGAGCGGCAGGAGGTCTTCGCTCATGTCGGGGGGAGGCCGCTGGGCCTGGCCATGGCGCGTGACGGCTCGCTGATCTGCTGCATCGGCGGCATGGGTCTCTACCGCGTCACCCGGGACCGGAAAATTGAAAGGCTCACCGACGAGACCAACCGCTCCTGGTTCTCGGTCGTCGACGATTCCCGCCTGCGGCTGGCTGACGATCTCGACATCGCGCCGAACGGACGGATCTTCTTCAGCGAGGCCACCGTTCGCTACGACATGCACGAATGGCCGGTCGACTGCCTGGAATCGCGCGGCAACGGACGCATCATCTGCTTCGATCCAAACACGGGCACGACGCGCACGGTGCTGAAGAACCTGGTGTTCCCGAACGGCATCTGCATGACCCATGACGGGCAGTCCTTCCTGTTCGCCGAGACCTGGGCCTGCCGGATCAGCCGCTACTGGTTCGACGGACCGAAGAAGGGAACCGTCGAGCCCGTGATCTCCGATTTGCCGGGCTATCCCGACAACATCAACCGGGCTTCGGACGGCACATATTGGCTGGCGCTGGTCGGCATCCGGACACCCGCGTTCGACCTTGCACTGAAGATGCCGGGCTTCCGCCGCCGCATGGCCCGGCGCGTCGCACCCGACGAATGGCTCTATCCGAACATCAACACCGGCTGCGTGCTGCGTTTCGATGAAGCGGGCCGCGTCATCGAGGCGCTGTGGGACCGCGGCGGCGAGAACCATCCGATGATCACCTCCATGCGCGAGCACAAGGGCCATCTCTATATCGGCGGCATCGTCAACAACCGGGTCGGGCGGCTGAAGCTCGAAGACGTCGACCCGAACTGGACGGCGCAGCGATCCTACTGGGGGAAGGCATGATCCGCGGTCTGACACGTGCATTAGACAACCTGTTCGGTCGCGGCGACGCAGCAGTCACCGTGCCGCCCCTCGACGGTGCGCTTCGTCCCAACCGTGTGCTGGACGAGGCCACCTCGCGCATGGCGCTCGATGGTGCGGACTGCCTCGCCGCGCGCGGCGAAACGCTTTTCGCCTCTGCAGGCGACAGCCTGTTCGCGCTCGGTCCCGACGGCACCTGGGAGCACCGCTCTTCCCATCGCGAAACGATAGGGGGCCTGTGCCCGGTTGGTGAAGACGGCCTGGCGATCGCGCTTGCCGATGGCCAGATCGTCATCGAAGGCGGCCGCTTCGACGGTCGCAGCTATCGCGCCGGTGAGGGGACCACCTGCATCACCGCGCTGGCAGCAAGCGGTTCCAAGCTCTACGTCGCCAACGGCTCCGCAACAAATGCAGCGGATGACTGGCAGCGCGACCTGCTCGAACGCAATGCGTCGGGGAGTGTATGGTGCATCGACCTGGAAAGCGGGGCCGTTACCCGGATTGCGGACGGCCTCGCCTGGCCGGCGGGACTGGCCGTCGACGGCAACGGGCTCGTAGTTTCCGAAGCTTGGAAACACCGGTTGGTGAGGCTTGATCCCTCGCGGCCGGGCAGCAATGCGGTCCTGCATGGTGACTTGCCGGGCTATCCCGGGCGCATCGGGCCTGCGGAGGACGGCTATTGGCTGGCGATGTTCGCGCCGCGCAGCCAGCTGGTCGAGTTCGTGCTGCGCGAGGACGCCTACCGCAAGCGCATGATGGCGGAAGTGCCGCAGCAATTTTGGGTTGCGCCCAAGCTCCGATCCGGCCGCAGCTTCTATGAGTCGCTCCAGGGCGGCGGTGTGAAGCAGCTCGGCATGCTGAAGCCATGGGCGCCAACGATGTCGGCGGGCTTGTGCGTCAAGCTCGACCGTGGATTTCAGCCGCGTTTCAGCCTGCAAAGCCGCGCGGACGGGCGGACGCACGGCGTGACATGCGCAGCCGAGCATGAGGGGCAGGTCTTCGTCGCCGCGCGCGGCGACGGCGTGATTGTCTCGCTTGCGATCGCGGACAGGACGAGGGCCGGAGGAGACCCGCAATGAGGCCGATCGTCGAACTGCGCAACGCGACCAAGGAG
>JAEWHN010000302.1 GCA_023387775.1 Pseudomonadota bacterium
GGCATGGTGGGGCAAGCTCGGGCAGGGCGCGCTTTCGATAGGGTGCATCGCGGCCGCGGCAACCGGCCAGGTGGCGCTCGGCATTCCCTGCGTGGTGGGTGGCGCGGCCTCGTCGGCGGTGCTGAACTACTGGGCGGCGCCTTAAGACTGTAGAGCTCAGCCCACGGGCCCGGCGGCGTCCGACGGCTCCTGGCCCACGGCCGCCGAGCGCCGCCTCATCAGCACCGAATGCTTGTGGCCGTAGAGGAAGTAGACCGCCAGGCCGATGGCCAGCCAGACGAGCAGCCGCAGCCAGGTGTCGAGCGGCAGGCCGGCCATCAGCAGCAGGCAGAACAATATGCCCAGTATGGGCACGACCGGCACCCCGGGGGCGCGGAAAGGCCGGGCGGCGGTGGCGTCGCTCTTGCGCAGATAGAGCACCGCGCCGCACACCAGCACGAAGGCAAACAGCGTGCCGATGCTGACCATCTCGCCCAGGATGCCGATCGGGGTGAGCGCGGCGATGATGGCGACGACCGTGCCGATCACGATCTGGCTCTTCCACGGGGTTCTGCGCACCGGGTGGATTTCCGTGAATATCGGCGGCAGCAGACCGTCATGGGCGATGGTGAAGAAGATGCGGCTCTGGGCATAGAGCAGCACCAGGATGACCGTGGTCAGGCCTGCGATCGCGCCGATCTTGATCAGCACCGAGAACCAGGTCAGGCCGATGACGTCGACGGCCCTTGCGATCGGGTCGGCGACGTTGAGGTCCTGATAGGGCACGATGCCGGTGAGCACCGCCGCAACCGCAATGTAGAGCAGGGTGCAGATGGCAAGCGAGCCCAATATGCCGATGGGCATGTCGCGCTGCGGGTTCCTGGCTTCCTGGGCTGCGGTGGAAACCGCGTCGAAGCCGATGAAGGCGAAGAACACCACCGCCGCGCCGCGCAATATGCCGCTCCAGCCGAACTGGCCGAACTGGCCGGTGTTTTCGGGGATCAGCGGATGCCAGTTGGCCGGCAAGACATAGGCCGAGCCGATGAGGATGAAGGCCAGCACCACGGCTAGCTTCACCGCGACCATGACGTTGTTGAGCCGCGCCGATTCGGATGTGCCGATGACGAGCAGGTAGGTCAGCACGGCGACGATGAAGGCGGCCGGCAGGTTGACGATGCCGTGGACCACCGTGCCGTCGGCAAGCTTGTCGGCCACCGTTCCCGGCGCCGCCGCGAAGGCCGGCGGAAAGGCGATGCCGAAATTCTTCAGCAGGCTGACCACGTAGCCCGACCAGCCGACGGAAACCGTCGCCGCGCCCATGGCGTATTCGAGGATGAGGTCCCAGCCGATGATCCAGGCCACGAGTTCGCCGAGCGTGACATAGGTATAGGTGTAGGTGCTGCCCGAAACCGGGATCAGCGCCGCAAGCTCGGCGTAGCACAGCCCGACGAAGCTGCAGGCGATGCCGGCCAGGACGAAGGAAAGCATGACGCCCGGCCCCGCAAACTGCGCCGCCGCGGTTCCGGTCAGCACGAATATGCCGGCGCCGATGATGCAGCCGATGCCGAGCGCGGTGATGCTGAACGCGCCCAGGCTGGGCACAAGCTTGTGTCCCCTTGCGCCGCGGACGATTTCGGCCAGGGGCTTGCGGTGCATGTAGTCGGCCAGGGACATGGCTTCATTTCCTGGGCGCCGAGTGCTCCTGCCGCCTGGCCGGCCGCGCCACGAATTGCGGATTTCGAACCGACAATTCGCCACGGCGCGCGCGGGTTCCTCCCCTGACGAGAAAATCGCGAAGTCGTGTAGGCGCCGGTCCAGGGCCGTGCGGGCGGCTGTTGCGATGGCGCTTTGATCCCGGTCAATGATGCGGGTGTGCTTTTGCGCGTTAAGGTTGAAACATCCGCAATTATGCTCGCGGGGGCTGTCCACGGAGTTCTGCGCCATGATTGCCCTGATCGGAAAGGCCGCTCTTCTTGCCGCGGTCGCCACCGCCGCGATGGTCCAGCCGGCCGCCGCCTGTACCGGGATCATGCTGAAAGCAAACGACGGGTCGATCGTGCATGGACGCACGGTCGAATTCGGCAACGCGATCGACAGTTCCATTGCGGTGGTGCCGCGTGGGTATGCCTTCGTCGGCCAGACCCCGAGCGGCAACGGACTGAAATATTCGGCCAAGCATGCGGCCGTCGGGACGATCGCATTCAAGGACCTGAAGCTTCTGGACGGCCTCAATGACGCCGGCCTGGCGGTCGGGGCGTTCTATTTCCCGACCTTTGCCGGCTACACGCCGGTCTCGCCCGCCAACCAGGACAAGGCGCTGTCGCCGGCCGACTTCACCAACTGGCTTTTGACGCAGTTCGCCTCGGTGGGCGAGGCGCGCAAAGCGGTCGAGAGCGAGGCTGTCGTCATCGCGCCCACCGTGCTGCAGGGGTGGGGACCGGAGCCGCCGCCGTTCCACTACGTCGTCTATGACAGGACCGGCGCCAGCATCGTCATCGAGCCGGTGGCCGGGCGGCTGGTGGTGCACGACAACCCGCTGGGCGTGATGACCAACTCGCCGGCATTCGACTGGCACATGACCAATCTGCGCAACTACATCGCCCTCAATCCGCGCAACGTGCCGCCGATCACCATCGACGGCAAGGTTTTCCAGCAGTTGGGGCAAGGCAGCGGCATGCTGGGGCTGCCCGGCGACTTCACGCCGCCCTCGCGCTTCGTGCGCGCCGCCGTGTTCAGCGCCACGGCCATTCCCTCCGACAATGCCGCGCAAGGCATCGAGCAGGTCTTCCACATCCTCAACAATTTCGACATTCCTGTCGGCGTGGCGCGGGAAGAGGACGGCGGCGTCATGCACACCGACTACACCATGCTGACCACCGCGCGCGACCCGCAGAGCCTGCGCTACTACTACAAGTCCTATGACGACCAGACGATCCGCATGGTCGACCTGACCAAATTCGATCTCGACGGCAAGAATATCCGGCTGTTGAGCACCAAGGGCACGCAGCCGGTGGTGGATATGAGCGACGAGGTGAAGTGACCGGAAATTGCGGTGAATGTGCTGAAGCGCGATAGCTCGCAAATGTCAGGCGAGATTTTTCCGGCGGCTCTCGTTCAACAGGACCTTCGACCTGACCGCGTCGCGATCAATCGAGGTCTGATTTCCTTCCCCGTCAAACGGGTTCTTGAAATCAAAAGCGAAAGGACAGGCTCCCCGATCGTATAGAAACTCGTGCCGCACCACGGCCTCCTGCCATGTGGGGCGGTGGCTCGCATCGACCCACCAAAGCACATAGGGAGGCCATGCCGGCTTGAGAAACCATTCTCGCCCATGTTTCAGGGCCTCGGCGTGAACGCCGCTGTAGGAGAACGCCACAGCCGAGGCCAGATCTTCCCACAAGGATAAGGTGGATGGTGACCACCCATCTCCACGCTCGATGTAGAATCTGGGAAAAACTTGTTCACCCCAACTCGGCGGGCCGGGCTCGTCAAGATAACCGGATCGCGCGATAAACCCGTCGCTTTGTTCGACGACCTGGAAATTCAGATCATTACGATCATGAAAGCCCTGATTTGAGGGATCATCGGCCGGATGCCGGAATATACCGAAAGTGTACAGGGCGAGGCTTTTTCCCGTCATCCGTTCTCCTGGGATCTTGCGAGACGGTTCATGATCCAAAGTTCAAATGTACGGTCTTGCCAATGGTTGAGGCAACGCCGAGCAGTCTAGAATTTTGCCGGGCACGCCCGTGGCCGAAGGCGGGCATCGACCCTCGAGCCTGGACTGCCAAACGCCTTTGCGCTTGCGTGGAAATTCTTGGGCTGGCGTGCTCCCGGCCGAGCTGTTCCTCTTCAACGGGGGCGAGTTGCTTTCTCGGCGTGATATTTCATCGAAGCGAGGCGTGGGCAGCGGTTTCCCGATCATGGGAATTTCGTGAAGTTTTCTTGCTCCAGGGCCCGAACAGCGTTATATAACCGTCGAATTCCCGATTTCGGTGGTCTTGATCCACCGCCCGCGTAAAGGGACGCGGGCGAACGAGAGGATATTTTCGATGGCCAATACGCTGCTTATGCCCAAGGCGACCGCCGTCTGGCTGGTCGACAACACGGCGCTTTCCTTCGACCAGATCGCGCAGTTCTGTTCGCTGCACCCGCTGGAAGTGAAGGCGATCGCCGATGGCGAATCGGCCCAGGGCATCAAGGGCATGGACCCGATCATGACCGGCCAGCTCTCGCGCGAGGAGGTTGCACGCGGCGAGCGTGACATCAACCATCGCCTGAAGCTTTCCGAGCCCAAGGTGCGGGTGCCCGAGACCAAGCGCAAGGGCCCGCGCTACACGCCGCTTTCCAAGCGCCAGGACCGCCCCAACGCCATTCTGTGGCTGGTGCGCAACCACCCCGAGCTGAAGGACGCGGCGATTTCGCGCCTGGTCGGCACCACCAAGTCGACCATCGAGCAGATCCGCGAGCGCAAGCACTGGAACTCGCCCAACCTGGTGCCGATGGACCCGGTGACGCTGGGCCTGTGCTCGCAGATCGATCTCGACATCGAGGTGCAGCGCGCCTCCCATGGCCGCCCCGCCGCCGCCCCCACGGGCGAGACCCTGCTGCCGGCCTCCATGACCGAGCGGCTGGAGCCGGAGCTGGAGAAGCAGGCCGAGGAAGAGAAGGAACTGGACGCCAACGCGGTGTTCGCCAAGCTTTCCTCGCTGAAGTCCAGCCACGACGACGAAGACGAGGACGATCTTCACCGCCGCTGAGCAGCACCGGAACGAAAAAACCCCGCTTCGGCGGGGTTTTTTTTGGGCGCAAGGCAGGATTCAGGCGCTGGGGATGAACTTCAGGACCCCGACGACGTCGGACCCGGATGCTTCCTTCCGGTCGGAAGGATGGTTGACGCCGTCCGTGACCTCGACCTCGGCGAAATCGAACGGGCTTATCCCTTCCAGGCAAGCGGCGTTGACACCGAACTGGTTGGGGTTCGACCGGCGCTGGTGATGGGTATAGATGCCGCATTTCGAGCAGAAGTAATGTTTGGCGGTGCCGGTGTTGAACTGATAGAGGGTCAGCGCGTCGGCGCCGGAGACGACCTCGACGCCGCCCAGCTCGGCCGTTACCGCGACAGCGCCGCGCATGCGGCAATAGGAGCAGGTGCAACGACGCGCGGAGCGCAAACCGTCCGTCAGCCTGACGCGCAGGCGCACCGTGCCGCAGTGGCACGCTCCGTCGATCTCACGAATATCCATGTCCATTTGCGTCTCCGTCGATTGGTCGCCTAGCCGGGCGCCGCCGGCCGGACAACCTCAGACACGCATCGAGCGGCTGATGCCGTCGCCGGAATATTCGTTGCGCTCGACGCGGCGGTAGAAGTCGGCGAGCTGCTTGCCGCGCTCGGGCCGGAAATTGCGCCCGGCCGTGGTGACCCTGGCGATGCGGTCGATGCGGAAGGCGCGGAAATCGTCGCGCATCTCGCACCAGGCCACCAGCGTCCACACCTTGCCCCAGAACCAGAGGCCGAGCGGGCGCACGTCGCGCATGGTGCCACGGCCGGCCTCGTCGCGATAGTCGAGGGCAAGCACGTCGCGCTTTTCGATGGAGCGTTCGAGAATGTCGATGGCGTCGCGGTCGGCGTCGCTCACCACCCACATCGGCGTGTGGATCTCGGTACGGGCGATGCGGCTCTTTTCCGAATCGGGCAGCACGGCGCCGATCTTGACCAGCGCCTCGTCGGCCGCGCGGGCCATGGTGGCGCCCCCGAAGGCGCGCACCATGCGGGCACCCGCCACCAGCGCCACGATCTCGTCGCGCGTGAACATCAGCGGCGGCAGGTCGAAACCCTCGCGCATCATGTAGCCGACGCCGGCCTCGCCATCGATGGGCACGCCGGTCGACTGCAGGTCGGCGATGTCGCGGTAGATGGTGCGCTCGGACACTTCGAGCCAGGCACCGAGCTTCTGCGCGGTGACAAGGCGCCCGCCACGCAGGTGCTGAACGATCTGGAAGAGCCGGTCGGCGCGTCGCATGTCAATCCACTGTCAAAGCTGGCCACTGTCAAAGCTGGCAATCGAGGGCCGCATGCTGGCATGGGTCTCCTGACAACATAATGTCAGGAGCGTTAGGCGTCTGTCAGGAATATTCGCGCGCGAAAAGCCTTTCCATTTCCGCCACATGATCCGCGCGATCGGGATAGAGCGCCTTCAGGAAGGCCAGCGCGAAGGTGCCGGGCGCCGAGCCGGGTGCGGAAACGATGCGGTTGTCGGCTATCGCACAAGGCACGTCCCGGTAGCGGGCAGCACCCGCGTAATCAGGCTCGTGCTGCAATATCCACTCGCGGCCGTTGCTGGTGTGGTCGGCATTCTCGAACAGGCCGGCGCGGGCAAGCGCCAGCGTGCCGCCGCAGATACCGCCGACCACGCCGCCGCGCTCCTCGACCGTACACAGCAGGGCCGAGACATCGGGCGTGCGCGGGGTTGCCCAGAAATCCGAGCCGATGACGGCAATGGCGTCGAGATCGGCGTTTTCGGCCGGATCGGCGCCACGCTGCGGGGTGAGGCGAAAGCCGCTCATGGAGGAGACGGCCTCGCCGGTGGGCGTGAGCGACACGCTGCGGGCGTCGAACCACTCGGCGAGCGAGCCGGAAAGCAGCCCGTATTCCCAATCGGCGAAGCCTTCGACAAAGATGAAGCCGACCGCTTTCTGACGTGTCATGGCAGGTCTCTCCAGCATTTCAGCCGCGGTGCGCGCGCCGGGCAGCATAATCGTCCGGCCAGCCTATGTCCTTCTGGATGCTTTGGGGAAGGGAATTCATGAAGCGTTCCCTGCGGACCTGGTCGCGCAGGGTCTGGAACTTGCCGACATACTTGCGGACGGCGCGAAAAACATCTGGCGTGAACATGGCGACTCTCCTCGGCTTGTGGGAGGCACTGTCTCACACCCATCCTGACAGCGGTGCGTCAGGAGTGGCTGCCCGCGCCGGCGGGCGGCCGCCAGCGCGAGCGGTTTCCGCTTTTGGGCTAGATTCCGATGCCGCGCGCGGCGAGCGCTGCCCTGATCTCTTCCAGGATGGCGGGATCGTCGATCGTGGCTGGCATGATCCACTCCTCCCTGTCGGCGATCTTCTGCATGGTGGAGCGCAGGATCTTGCCCGAGCGCGTCTTGGGCAGGCGCTTGATGGTGACCACCAGCCTCAAGGCGGCGACGGCGCCGATGCGGTCGCGCACGAGTTGCACGATCTCCTTCTCGATGATCGCCGGATCGCGCGTGGCGGCAGACGACAGCACTACGAAGCCGCAGGGCACCTGGCCTTTCAGCGGGTCGTTGATGCCGACTACCGCGCATTCGGCGACATCAGGATGCTCGGCCAGCACCTCCTCCATGCCACCGGTGGAGAGCCGGTGGCCGGCGACATTGATGATGTCGTCGGTGCGGGCCATGATGAAGAGGTAGCTGTCCTCATCGAGATAGCCGGCATCGGCGGTCTTGTAGTAGCCGGGGAACTCGTCGAGATAGGCGCGGCGGAAGCGCTCGTCGGCGTGCCAGAGCGTGGGCAGGCAGCAGGGCGGCAGCGGCAGCTTTATCACGACATTGCCGAGCGTGCCGGGGGCGGCGGGATGACCGGCATCGTCCAGCACCTGCACGTCGTAGCCGGGCATGGCCACACCCGGCGAGCCGTATTTGACCGGCAGCTGGCCGAGGCCGACCGGGTTGTGGCTGATCGGGCCGCCGGTCTCGGTCTGCCACCAATGGTCGATGACCGGGCGATTCAGCCGCTGCTCGGCCCATTTGATGGTCTCGGGGTCGGCGCGCTCGCCGGCCAGGAACAGGATGCGGAATTTTTTCAGGTCGTAGCGGACAAGATGCTCGCCGGCCGGGTCTTCCTTCTTGATGGCGCGGAAGGCGGTCGGCGCGGTGAACAGCGCGACTACGCCGTGTTCGGAAATGACGCGCCAGAAGGTGCCAGCGTCGGGCGTGCCGACCGGCTTGCCCTCGAACAGGACGGTGGTGCAGCCGTGGAAGAGCGGCGCATAGACGATGTAGGAATGGCCGACCACCCAGCCGACATCGGAGGCCGCCCAGAACACCTCGCCGGGCTTCACGCCGAATTCGTTCTCCATCGACCATTTCAGCGCGACCATGTGGCCGCCATTGTCGCGCACCACGCCCTTGGGCTGGCCGGTGGTCCCGGAGGTGTAGAGAATGTAGAGCGGGTCGGTGGCGAGCACCGGCACGCATGGCACCTCGCGGCCGGACGCCTTTTCTGCGGCGACGGCCTCGGCATAGTCGAGGTCGCGGCCGGGGGTGAGCTCGCAGCGCTGCTCGTCGCGCTGGAGGATTATGCAGCGCTCGGGCTTGTGGCGGGCGATCTCGATCGCGCCGTCGAGCAGCGGCTTGTAGGCGATGATGCGGTTTGGCTCGATGCCGCAGGAGGCCGAGACGATCAGCTTGGGCGTGGCGTCGTTGATGCGGGTGGCAAGCTCCTTGGCTGCGAAACCGCCGAAGACCACGGAGTGGATGGCGCCCAGCCGCGCGCAGGCGAGCATGGCAAACACCGCTTCCGGCACCATCGGCATGTAGATGATGACGCGGTCGCCCCTGCCGACGCCCTGGTCCTGCAGTACGGCGGCAAGGGCGGTCACTTCGGCCAGCATCTCGGCATAGGTGAATTTTTGCTGCCGGCCGGTGACCGGGCTGTCATGGATCAGCGCGAGCTGGTCGGCGCGGCCGCCCGCGACATGGCGGTCGACGGCATTGTGG
>JAEWHN010000404.1 GCA_023387775.1 Pseudomonadota bacterium
GCTGCGGATCGGGCGCGATGCCCTGCTTCATCAGCTTCTCGTTGGGCGAACGTGGCGCTTGCCGCGATTGCGCCTGCGCGCCAAGAAGTTCGCCGCCGCCGTCCAGCGCAGGGTCGCTCAGCGAGACCGGCGGCGTGCGGTCGACAGGCTTGGCCTTGTCCGCTCCCGGCGCCGGGGCAAACACGCCGGGCGCAAGCGCTTCGCCGGGCTCGGCGGCCACGCCCAGCATCTTGCGAAGCGGCTTTTCGGCGTAGAACGCCAGCTTGCGCTTGCCTGCCTTGGTGAAATTGATGCCGTCTTCCGCGCGCAGGCGCTCGGGCTGGCCGTTGACATTGGGGCCCGTTGTCACGAAGGCGCCGTTCTCGTCGACGAAGCCATCCCACACATCCACGAACTCGCCGCCGGCACCCTCGCTGGCCGCGCGATAGATGTCGTTGAAGGCCAGCATGTCGGCCGTCGTCTTCGAAAGCCTGAACGCGGGCATGCCGACCCAGACGAAAGGCACGCTGCGCGCCGCAATGGCCTTCGCCATCTCATCGGCGCGGCGGGTGTATTCCTTCGTCCAGTTGTCCGTGCGAAGCGTCTCGCTTGTCGCGCCGACGCGCATGCGCTGGCGGTCGTTTGAGCCGAGCATGACGACAACTGCCGCCGGCTTCTCGGCCTCGATCAAGGGACCGATTTCCTTGCCCCAGTCGAAATGCTCGTCGCGCACGAAGCCGGACGAGCCCTTCGAGCGGTCGATGACCCGGACTTTCGGATTCTGCGCATAAACGGCCGACAAACCCTCGGCGAGACCGCTGCCGAGAAAATCGCCGACGACCAGCACGACCTTGGCGTCGCGCGCCTTCTCAACCGCTGCCACCTCCGGCTCGTGCGGAACGGCAGTGGCCTTGGTGCCGGGCGATTTCTTGGCAGCGCGTGCCTTGGGCTTGGGCTGGTGGTGCGGCACCGGAACCCTCTGCGCCGGCGGCTCGTAATATCTTTCCCGGCGCGGCAGGAACAGGTCGAACAGGTTCCAGGGACGTATCATCCGCTCCTGGGCATAGGCGGGAGATGACAGCGCCTCGGCGAAGAAGCCGGCGGACGCGACCGCCAGCGCCAGAAGCAGCGCCGGCAGCCACGCTCGAAATGTCGGCTTTCTCGATGGCAATGCCGGCTCCGTTGGTGTTGGCCCTGTTAACGCTTTCTCAGCCGCAACAGCACTTCCATGCTCGGGTGACCGTCCTGCTCCAGGCCGGCCTGGGCCTGGAAGGCGCGGATCGCGGCGCGCGACCCTTCGCCAATCTTGCCATCGAACTTGCCTTCGTAATAGCCAAAAGTGGAGAGGCGCTGCTGAAGCTCCTGCTTCTCCTGGAAGGACAGCTTGGTGAAGGGCCGGCTCCAGTCGCGCACCAGGCCGCCATAGCCGGCGATCTCGTCGGCAAGCAGGCCGACGGCGAGCGCATATTTGTCGGCGTTGTTGTAGCGCTTGAGCACCGAGAAGTTCTTGGTCATCAGGAAGGCAGGGCCGGAGCGGCCGTCCAGCACCTTCAGCTCGGCCATTTCATTGCCATCACGGAAGGGCTTGCCTCTGGCGCGGGTGATGCCCAGGCTCTGCCACTTGGCCACCGAGAGCGATCCGTTCGGGAACTTGCGCCCCTCCGGCAACTTCACCTCGTAGCCCCAGGTGCGGCCGCTCTGCCAGCCGTTCTTGGCGAGCAGGTTGGCTGCGGTGGCGAGCGCATCCGGAACGGAGTACCAGATGTCGCGCTTGCCGTTGCCGTCAATGTCGACGGCATAGCGCTGGTAGCTGGTGGGAATGAACTGGGTGTGGCCCATGGCGCCGGCCCAGGAGCCCATCAGGTGGCTTTCGTCGATGTCGCCGCTCTGCAGGATCTTCAGCGCCGCGATCAGTTGCGTGTGTGCGAACTTGGCGCGCCTCTGGTCGCCATAGGCAAGCGTGGCCAGCGAGCGCACCACATTCCGCATTACCTTTTCGTTCTTGAGAATCTCGCCGTAGTTCGATTCCATCGACCAGATGGCAAGCAGGATATGGCGATCGACGCCGAAGCGCGCCTCGATGCGGTCGAGCCAGGGCTTCCACTGGCGCGCCATGGCGCGGCCGTTGGCCACCGCCTCCTCATGCACGCGGTTGTCGAAATAATCCCAGACCGGGGCGGTGAATTCGGGCTGGAAGCGCGCCTTCTCCAGCACCTCGGGATCGACATCGCGCACATTGCGGAAGGCGCGATCGAAGGTGGTGCCGGAAATGCCGTTTTGCAGCGCGGTGCTGCGGAAGCCAGCGATCCAGCGCTGGAAACCGGCATCGGCAAGCGCCGCCGTGCCTGAAGAAAACAGCAGGGCAAGCGACAGGCTGGCAGCCGCGGCAACACCCGCGAAGCGAGTTGCGGTCTTACGAACGAGCATGATGTCCCTCCTTATCGGTCCTCGAAAAACACATTCATCGCGCACCGGGGTTATCAATCGGTTTACCATAGCGAAATTGGTTGCTATCGCCTTCGCGGCCTCCCAGCCGCCCATGGCTGTGGCAGTGCGATGTTCAGTATTCATCAATTTCGACGTGAAAATGTCTTATCCCGTGATAGGACCGACTCGCCTATTGGACTGTTCGCCATGAAAAAAGTACGCAAAGCAGTTTTTCCTGTTGCCGGGCTCGGCACGCGGTTTCTCCCAGCCACCAAATCCATCCCCAAGGAGATGCTGACGGTGGTCGACCGCCCCGTCATCCAATATGTGGTGGACGAGGCGCGCGAGGCGGGGATCGAGCATTTCATATTCGTGACCGGGCGCAACAAGGCCGTCATCGAAGACCATTTCGACGTCCAGTTCGAGCTTTATGACACGCTGGCGCAGCGCGGCAAGGACGACCAGCTATCGCACCTGCAGCGCCTGCAGCCGCAGCCCGGACAAACCAGCTTTACCCGGCAGCAGGTGCCGCTGGGCCTGGGCCACGCGGTGTGGTGCGCGCGCGACCTGGTGGGGGACGAACCCTTCGCCCTGCTCCTGCCCGACATGATCATGCAGACGGATCAGAGCTGCCTGAAGGAAATGGTCAAGCTCTACGAGCACACCGGCCAGAACATCGTGGCGGTGCAGGAGTGCGACCCGGCCGAGACCCACAAATACGGCATCGTCGGCCGCGGGCAGGACGTGCATTCGGGATTCGAGATCACCGGCATGGTGGAGAAGCCCGCGCAGGGCACCGCGCCTTCCAATCTCTACATCAATGGCCGCTACATATTGCAGCCGGAAATCTTCAAGATCTTGGAAGGCCAGGAAAAGGGCGCGGGCAACGAGATCCAACTGACCGACGCCATGCTCAAGCTGGAAAAGCAGCAGTCGTTCTACGGCTATCACTATCAGGGCCGCACCTTCGACTGCGGCTCGCCGGAAGGCTTCATCGAGGCCAATGTGGCCTTCTCGCTGTGGCACCCCGACATGCACGACAAGGTCGCGGCCATGCTGGGCAAGATGCTGGACGAACTGAAGCCCATCGAGAGGCGCAAGGTGCCGCGCTGAGCACGAACGAAAAAAGGCCGGGTCGTCCCGGCCTTTTTTGTGAACGCCGCGGCGGGTCAGCGCTGCAGCTTGAGGCCGAGGAAGACGCTGTTGGCGTCGTAGTCGCGGTCCGGAAGATTGCTTCGGAGCCTCTCGTGGCGCAGCCTGCCGCTGATGCCGGCATAGCGGCTCAGCCACCAGGTAGCGCCTGCCTCGGCCAGGAAGGTCACGTCGCGGCCATCCGAATGCGCATAGTTGCGATAGCTGACACCCAGGGCGGCATTGCCGGTGAGATTGGCGCGAATCGCGCGCTCGGCCGAAAGCGTGGCGACGTTCAGGACCGAACCGCTCTCGCCGGCATTGGTGGTGTTCTCGATGGTGGTCGAGGCGGCCAGATTGACCAGCGTGCCGCGCTCCGGCGACCATGTCAGCGCGGCGGCCACGCTTGGCGTTGAGACCGGGCCGAGGCGGTCGTCGTCGAAGCTTTCGCGCAGCCAGCCGGCCGAGAACTCGCCCGACAGTTTCTCGCCGAGGTCGAGCGCCACGCCGGCGCGCGCGCCGACAAGATTGGAGGAGCGTTCATAGCCGCTGTCGTCGATCTTCTGGTCGTAGTAGCGGCGGCCGAGTTCCACCTCGGCAAAGGGTGTCAATGCCGGCGAAACCTTGTAGCCGCCGCGCAGGGTCATCGACGCCAGGGTCGAGTCGCGATCATTCTGCGAGAGAACGCTGCCGTCCCAGAGTTCGGCATCGCCATAGATGTCGCGCTCGACGCTGCCGGTGACGCCAAGCAAAACGCGGCCAATATCCCTTTCGACGCCCAGGCTGGCGCCCAGCGTCTGGCGGATCGGCGACGATGCCGCGCCGACGATGGCGACCGGCGACGAGGCGCTTTCGGGAGTGCGCAGATAGCCGAATTCGCCGCGGCCGTTCAGGCTCTCGCCAAGGTCGAGGTCCAGCCGCAGGTCGACGCCGATCTCGTCGTCCCTGACCTGCTCGCCGGAAAGGGTGCGCTGGATCGCGCCATAGGCGTCAAGCGTTGCCGAATGGCCGCCCCAGTCGCCGACCGCATTGAGGCGCAACGCGGTCTGCGACAGCACCGCACTCGAGCCGCCGGGCTGGAGACTGGCATTGGAGGTGCCTACCAGCCCCTGCTCGAGCGTGGATCGCAGCAGAAAGCGGCCGACATGAATGCCGGGCGCGGCGAAGGGAGCCTCCTCCCGCGCCACATTGCGGGCCTCGATGGCGTTCTCGCGCTCCGCGCGCCGGACACTCTCGGGGTCCTCCTGCGCGCCTTCCGCGGGCACCCGCACCGCGGCGGTGACAAGGTCTTCGTCGACAGTGCCGGCTCTGCGGTTTTCCCGGGCCGGCTGAGCACCCGCCGCCGAGCGCGCGGCATCGGCCCGCTGGCGTGCTGTGATAAGCGGCCGCGCGCCCGATGCGGGCGACGGCCCGTCGAACGCGGCGGCATTGGCCGGCAGCGAAAACAGGTCCGGTTCGCCCGGCCCGGAATCCGGCACCGCGCCGGTGCTGACCGGATCATATTGCCAGGAAGACGTCTGGTCGGCTTGGGCTGCCTGGCCGCGCGGCAGGGGCGCGTTGGCATTCGTGGCCGGAAGAGAGCCGCGCAAGCCGGTTTCCTCGGCCTCGGCCACGGTGGCGCCGAGCACGCCGGCGGCACCGGCCATGCACAGCACGACCGGCAGCAACCGTCGACCTCGGCGTCGTGACTGATCGGGGCGCACGCCTGACATTCTCACCTGACTGCATTCCGTGGCGCGGGGCGGCGCCAGCATTACCGAACCGTAAATTCGGATGGTTAACGGAGTGTTGAGGCATTGGCAGCCTGGCAGCGCACCGTGGATATTGTTGGACAGCCGCCCGACAACACGATAATCGCATGCGACATGCACGCACGAACCCTAAAGACACCGCCCGACAGGCAGGCCTCCATAGCATCGGCGATGCGCACCGTGACGACGGAGCGCGCCGGCGTCGAGGCGCTGGCCGAGGCGTTGCAAAATGGACTGTCCGAGCCCTTCGCCGAAGCGGTTGAGCTGCTGTCGGCAATCGGCGGGCGTGTGATCGTGACCGGCGTGGGCAAGAGCGGTCATATCGGCTCCAAGGTCGCGGCGACCCTTGCTTCCACCGGCACTCCGGCCTTCTTCGTCCACCCCGCGGAAGCCAATCACGGCGACCTTGGCATGATCGCGCGCGACGACGCGATCCTGGCCATCTCCTGGTCAGGCGAGACGGTGGAACTGAAAGGCATCATCGCCTATGCCAGCCGCTTCGCCATACCGCTGATCGCGGTGACGTCGGGCGAGAATTCGGCGCTGGCGCGCGAGGCCAATGTGGTGCTGAAGCTGCCCAAGGCGCAGGAAGCCTGCCCGCACGGGCTGGCACCCACCACCTCGACCCTGCTGCAGCTGGTGATCGGCGATGCGCTGGCGGTGGCGCTGCTGGAGGCGCGCGGTTTCACGGCCGACCATTTCCGCACCTTCCATCCTGGCGGCCAGCTGGGCGCCAACCTCACCCGCGTCGCCGACATCATGCATTCCGACGACAGGATGCCCATCGTGGCGCTCGGCACCAGCATGCCGGAGGCGGTGGCCGAACTGTCGCGCAAGCGCTTCGGCTGCGTGTGCGTGGTGGATGCCGATGGCAAGCTTTCCGGCATCGTCACCGACGGCGACCTGGCGCGCAACCTGCACCGCAACCTCGGCGAGCTGAAGGTGGAAGACGTCATGACCCGGCAGCCCAGGACCATCGAGCCGCGCATGATGGCAAGTGCGGCGATGGCTGTGATCAACGAACACAACATCAGCGCGCTGGTCGTGGCCGAGGACGAGCGCCCGGTGGGGGTCGTGCATTTCCACGACCTGCTGCGCATCGGCGTGGCCTGAAGGCCTGCCCCGAGCGACCAGGTGTCTCGGGGCAATTTGCAACCACAAAAATGCTTCAGAATAGCATGACGGCCAAAGCCGTCACGCTTCCTGGATGTATGTTCAGCGCGGCAGCACGCTCGTGCCCATCAGCGCCTCGTCGATAGCGCGCGCCGCCTGGCGACCCTCGCGGATGGCCCACACCACCAGCGACTGGCCGCGCCGAACGTCGCCGGCCGCATAGAGCCGGTCGATGCTGGTGCGGTAGTCGCGCTCATCGGCCTCGACATTGGTCGAGCGCCGCGCATCGAGACGGGTCTTCAGCCCCTCGCCCAGCTCCTCGGTCACGCCGCCGGGCATCGGACCGGCAAAGCCGATGGCGATGAAGGCAAGATCGGCGCGGATGACGAATTCGGTGCCGGCGATGGGCAGGCGCTTTTCGTCCACCTCGCAGCACTTGACGCCGGTGAGCTGGCCTTCCTCGCCGATGAACTCCAGCGTCGCCACCTGGAACTCGCGCTCCGCCCCTTCGGCCTGACTGGAAGAGGTGCGCATCTTGGTTGCCCAATAGGGCCAGACGGCGAGCTTGTTTTCCTTTTCCGGCGGCTGTGGGCGGATATCGAGCTGGGTGACGCGCACCGCGCCCTGTCGGAAAGCCGTGCCGATGCAGTCGGATGCGGTATCGCCACCGCCCACCACCACGACATGCTGTCCGCTGGCGTAGATCGGCTGCGAAGGCCACGCAGCCGACTGGATGTCCTCCTGCGCGACACGCTTGTTCTGCTGGACGAGGTAGGGCATTGCGTCATGCACGCCTTGGAGCTCGTCGCCGGGGATGTTGGCAGGGCGCGGCTTTTCGGAGCCGCCGCAAAAGAGCACCGCGTCGTATTCGGCGAGCAGTTCGGACACCTTCTTGTCGACGCCGACATTCACGCCGCAGAAGAATGTCACCCCCTCGCCCTCCATCTGCTGGACGCGGCGGTCGATAAAGTGCTTCTCCATCTTGAAGTCGGGAATGCCGAAGCGCATCAGCCCGCCCGGACGGCTCTCGCGCTCGTAGACATGCACGTCATGGCCGACGCGACCGAGTTGCTGGGCCGCGGCCATGCCTGCCGGGCCAGACCCGATGATTGCCACGCGCTTGCCGGTCTTCTTCTCGGCCGGCTGCGGGCGCACGAGGCCGAGCTCATAGGCCTTGTCAGCAAGCGCCTGCTCGATGGTCTTGATGGCCACCGGAATGTCCTCGAGGTTGAGCGTGCAGGCCTCCTCGCAAGGTGCGGGGCAGATGCGGCCGGTGAATTCGGGGAAGTTGTTGGTTGAGTGCAGGTTGCGGATCGCCGTTTCCCAATCGCCGTTATAGACGAGATCGTTCCAGTCCGGGATCTGGTTGTGGACCGGACAGCCCGTGGGGCCGTGGCAGTAGGGAATGCCGCAATCCATGCAGCGCGCCGCCTGCTTCTCGACTTCGCTGTCCGACAGCGGCAGCGTGAATTCGCGGAAGTGCCGGATACGGTCGGCGGCGGGCTGATACTTGTGCACCTGCCGGTCGATCTCCAGAAAACCTGTAACCTTGCCCATTTCAAAACTCTTGTTCGTGGGTCGCCGCGCCCGCGCGGCAAAAAAGCAATCTCGGTGAGGATGACGCGCATCGGGCGGCCTCGCCGCCCGATGCCGTGCGCTGCAGCGAAACCTATTCCGCCGCCACGCCCATGCGCATGCGTTCCATCTCGATCAGCGCGCGGCGATATTCGACCGGCATGACCTTGCGGAACTTCGGCCGATAATTCGCCCAGTCGTCCAGGATCTGCTTGCCCCGCGTCGAACCGGTGAAGTGCACATGGTTCGAGATCAGCTGGTACAGGCGCTCCTCGTCATGGCTGCTCATGTCCTCGGACACGTCGACGCGGCCCTTGTGGTCGATGTCGCCGCCGTGGTGCAGCAGCTTCTCCATCATGTCGTCCTCTGCCGGAACCGGCTCCAGCTCGACCATGGCCATGTTGCAGCGCTCGGCGAAGTCGCCGGCCTCGTCCAGCACATAGGCAACGCCGCCCGACATGCCGGCCGCAAAGTTGCGCCCCGTCTTGCCGATGACGACGACAACGCCGCCGGTCATGTACTCGCAGCCATGGTCGCCCACGCCCTCGACCACCGCCACGGCGCCTGAGTTGCGCACGGCGAAGCGTTCGCCGGCCACGCCACGGAAGTAGCACTCGCCCTCGATGGCGCCGTAGAGCACGGTGTTGCCGACGATGATGGATTCCTCGGCGACGATGCGGGAGTTCTCCGGCGGGCGGATGACGATGCGACCGCCCGACAGGCCCTTGGCGACATAGTCGTTGCCGTCGCCGACCAGTTCGAAGGAAATGCCGCGCGCCAGGAACGCACCGAAGGACTGCCCGGCCGTGCCGGTCAGCTTTACCGAGATGGTGTCGTCGCGCAGGCCCTTGTGGCGGAAACGCTTGGCCACCTCGCCAGAGAGCATGGCCCCGGTGGAGCGGTCGACGTTGCGGATTTCCATCTCGATCGTCACCGGCTGGCGGGCCTCCAGCGCGGGCCTGGCCTGCTCGATCAGCTTGCGGTCGAGCACGTCGTCGATCGGGTGCTTCTGCCGTTCGGTCCAGTGCATCTGCGACGGCGCGGCCTTCGGCTTGTGGAACAGGCGGCTGAAGTCCAGCCCGCGCGCCTTCCAGTGCTCAATGACTGCCCGCTTCTCCAGAAGATCGGTGTTGCCGACGATCTGGTCGAGATGGGTGAAGCCCATCCGGGCCAAGAGCTCGCGCACCTCTTCCGCGACATAGAAGAAGTAGTTGATGATGTGCTCGGGCGCGCCCTTGAAGCGCTTGCGCAGCACCGGGTCCTGGGTGGCGACGCCGACCGGGCAGGTGTTGAGATGGCACTTGCGCATCATGATGCAGCCCGCCGCGATCAGCGGAGCGGTGGAGAAGCCGAACTCGTCGGCTCCCAGCAGCGCGCCGATGACGACGTCGCGGCCGGTGCGCAGGCCGCCGTCGACCTGCAGGGCGACGCGGCTGCGCAAGCCGTTCAGCACCAGCGTCTGGTGCGTCTCGGACAGCCCCATCTCCCAGGGGGAGCCGGCGTGCTTGAGCGAGGTGAGCGGCGATGCACCCGTGCCGCCGTCATAGCCGGCAATGGTGATGTGGTCGGCGCGCGCCTTGGCGACGCCGGCGGCAACGGTGCCGACGCCGACTTCGGAGACGAGCTTGACCGACACATCGGCCGCGGGGTTGACGTTCTTCAGGTCATAGATGAGCTGCGCCAGATCCTCGATCGAATAGATGTCGTGATGCGGCGGCGGCGAGATGAGGCCGACGCCCGGCGTGGAGTGGCGGGTCTTGGCAATTGTCGCGTCGACCTTGTGGCCAGGCAGCTGGCCGCCCTCGCCGGGCTTGGCGCCTTGCGCGACTTTGATCTGCATCATGTCGGAATTGACCAGATATTCGGCCGTCACGCCGAAGCGGCCCGAGGCCACCTGCTTGATCGCCGAACGCTCGGGATTGGGCTTTCCCCCCGGCAGCGGCAGGTAGCGGTCGGGTTCCTCGCCGCCCTCGCCGGTGTTGGACTTGCCGCCGATCTGGTTCATGGCGCGCGCCAGCGTCGTGTGCGCCTCGCGCGAGATCGAACCGAACGACATGGCACCGGTGGAGAAGCGCTTGACGATCTCGGCCGTCGGCATCACCTCGTCGAGCGGCACCGGCTTGCGGCCGGTCTCCTCGGCGAGCCTGATGTTGAACAGGCCGCGGATGGTCTGGGCGCGGGCAGTCTCGCTGTCGATCTGCTCGGAGAACTCCTTGAAGGTTTCCCACGAGCCCTTGCGCACTGCGTGCTGGAGCGAGGCGACCGCGTCGGGCGACCAGATATGTGCCTCGCCGCGCATGCGGTACAGGTAGTCGCCACCCACCTCCAGCGAGCTGCGCAACACGGGGTCATCGCCGAAGGCATCGGCATGGCGGCGCACCGTCTCGGCGGCGATCTCCTCCAGCCCCACGCCTTCGATGAGGGTCGCGGTGCCGGTGAAATACTTGTCCACGAACTCCGACTTGAGGCCCACGGCGTCGAAGATCTGCGCGCCGCAATAGGACTGGTAGGTCGAGATGCCCATCTTGGACATGACCTTGAGGATGCCCTTGCCGATCGACTTGATGTAGCGGTTGACCAATTCCCGTTCGTCGACTTCCGACGGGAACGCACCGCGGCGGTGCATGTCGATGAGCGTGTCGAAGGCGAGATAGGGGTTGATCGCCTCGGCGCCATAGCCGGCAAGACAGCAGAAATGGTGGATTTCGCGCGGCTCGCCCGATTCCACCACCAGGCCGACGGAGGTGCGCAGGCCCTTGCGGATGAGGTGGTGGTGTACCGCGGCCGTTGCCAGTAGCGTCGGGATGTCGATGCGGTCCGGCCCGACCTGGCGGTCCGAAAGCACGATGATGTTGTAGCCGCCGGCGACCGCTGCCTCGGCACGCTCGCACAGCCGCTCGATCGCCGCCGGCATGCCCGCTGCGCCCTCATTGGCCGCATAGGTGATGTCGATGGTCTTGGTGTCGAAACGGTCCTCGGTGTGGCCGATGGAGCGGATCTTCTCTAGGTCGGCATTGGTCAGGATCGGCTGGCGCACTTCCAGCCGCTTGCGACGCGACGTGCCGACCAGGTCGAAGATGTTGGGCCGCGGTCCGATGAACGACACCAGGCTCATCACCAGTTCCTCGCGGATCGGGTCGATGGGCGGGTTGGTGACCTGCGCGAAGTTCTGCTTGAAATAGGTGTAGAGCAGCTTCGGCTTGTCGGACATCGCCGAGATCGGCGTGTCGGTGCCCATCGAGCCCACCGCCTCCTGGCCGGTGGTGGCCATGGGCGACATCAGGAGCTTCAGGTCTTCCTGCGTGTAGCCGAAGGCCTGCTGGCGGTCGAGCAGCGAGACATCCCTGCGTAGCGCGCGCGGCTCCACCGGCTTCAGGTCCTCGAGGATGAGCTGGGTGTTGGCGAGCCATTTCTTGTAAGGGTGCCTGGCCGCGATCTCAGACTTGATCTCCTCGTCGGAGATGATGCGGCCCTTTTCCAGGTCGATCAGCAGCATCTTGCCGGGCTGAAGCCGCCACTTGGCAACGATGTGCTCTTCGCCCACCGGCAGCACGCCGGCTTCGGAGGCCATGATGACGCGGTCGTCGTCGGTGACGATGTAGCGTGCCGGACGAAGCCCGTTGCGGTCGAGCGTGGCGCCGATCTGGCGGCCGTCGGTGAAGGCCACCGCAGCAGGACCGTCCCACGGCTCCATGAGCGCCGCGTGGTATTCGTAGAAGGCCTTGCGGTCGTCATCCATGAGCTTGTTGCCGGCCCAGGCTTCCGGGATCAGCATCATCATGGAGTGCGCCAGCGAATAGCCGCCCTGCCACAGGAACTCGAGCGCGTTGTCGAAGCAGGCTGTGTCCGACTGGCCATCGTAGGAGATCGGCCACAGCTTGGCGATGTCGTTGCCGAACAGCTCGGAATCCACCGACGCCTGCCGCGCCGCCATCCAGTTGTTGTTGCCGCGCACGGTGTTGATCTCGCCATTGTGCGCGACCATGCGGTAGGGATGCGCCAGCTTCCACGACGGGAAGGTGTTGGTCGAAAAGCGCTGGTGGACGAGGATCAGCGCCGTTTCGAAGCGCGGGTCCGACAGGTCCTTGTAGTAAGAACCCACCTGGAAGGCCAGGAACATGCCCTTGTAGACGACGGTGCGCGACGACATCGACACGCAGTATGCGCCGATGTCGCGGTTGTTGTTCTCGGCATAGATGCGGCCAGAGATCACCTTGCGCAGGATGTAGAGCCGGCGCTCGTATTCGTCGTCGTTTTCCAGCTCGGCCGGGCGACCGAAGAAGGCCTGCCGGTGATAAGGCTCGGAAGCCACGATTTCAGGCGCCTTCGACAATGAGGAATTGTCGACCGGCACGTCGCGGAAGCCGAGGAAGGGAATGCCTTCCGACTGGGCGGCTTCGCGGATCAGCGCCTCGATATGCTCGCGCTGTGCGGCGTCCCGCGGCATGAACCAGTGGCCGACGGCATAGTGGCCGGCCGGCGGCAGCTCGACCCCCTGCCCCGCCATCTCCTCGCGGAAGAAGCGATCGGGGATCTGCACCAGCACGCCGGCGCCGTCCCCCACCAGCGGATCGGCGCCGACAGCGCCGCGGTGGGTCAGGTTGTTCAGCATGAACAGCCCATCGACGACAAGCTGGTGCGACCTCTGCCCCTTCATGTTGGCGATGAAGCCGACGCCGCAGGCATCGTGCTCGTTGCGCGGGTCGTAGAGCCCTTGCGCGGCTGGGGGAATACAGGTGCTCGGCGGGATAGTAGTCGAGTTGGTGGTTTTGGCGTCCATGGCTTTCGTCTGCGCGGGCGCCCAAGGCTGCGTCGTCACAGATGTCATGTCCGTCATCTTCCTACCTTTTTCGATCTCCTGCCCTCAAACCGGGCATCTTTCCACTCCCTGCCAGCTGGCGGCGGTTCCGTCGGCCGGCGGCACATCTTGTCGAGATCCATGGAAGGGCACACTGCGGTGGCGGTATGCCGTCCTTGGCAGATGCGCGGAATTGTGCCGCGCCGTACTCGCGGCAGGTCCGGCATCCATCGCAGCCATCGCCGGACTGGGGCGCAATTATACGCCAGATCCGCCGTCTTTTGCGCAGACAAAATAAGACAGCACTGCTGTCCTAATTTTCTATCGCAGACTTTTTTTTCCGGCACAAGAGACGCTTTCACAAAAAAACAACGAGAAGGGCGCAACAAAGTTTCACTTCTTCATGACAGGCTGAAACTTTCGCACGCCCGCCAAACCCGGTGGCTGAGGCGGCTGCGGCGCGGCGGACGGAATTTTGCGCCCTGGGGTCTTGCGAAGGCGAGCCGAAACCGGTCAAGGTCCGCTCACTTTCAACCCGCATTTCCCGGAACGACAGCATGTTTTTTGCCTCAGACAACTGGGCCGGCGCCCACCCCAGGATCGCGGCCGGCCTTGCGGCCCACGCCTCCGGCTTCGCCTCGGCCTATGGCACCAGCGACATCGACCGGAAGGTAGGCGAACGGTTCAACGAGATCTTCGAGCGCGAGGTGGCGGTGTTCTTCGTCGGCACCGGAACAGCCGCCAATACGCTCTCCCTGGCGGCCTTCAGCCGGACCGGCGGAGTTTCCTTCATGCACCGCGAGGCGCATATGCTGGAGGACGAATGCGGCGCGCCGGAATTCCTCACCGGCGGTTCGCGCCTGCGCGCCGTGGACGGGCCGCTTGGCCGCATGTCGCCGGAAAACCTGGACCGGGCGATATCGCATTTCGAGCCGGAATTCGTCCATTCCGGCCGACCGATGTCTGTCTCGGTCACGCAGGCCACCGAGGTCGGCACCGTCTACAGCCTCGCCGACATCGACGCGATCGCGGCGGTGGCCAAGAAGCGCAACCTGCCGCTGCACATGGATGGCGCACGCTTTGCCAATGCGCTGGTGGCGCTGGACACGACCCCGGCCGAAATGACCTGGAAGCGCGGCGTCGACGTCGTTTCCTTCGGCGGCACCAAGAACGGCTGCTGGTGCGCGGAAGCCGTGGTGCTGTTCGACACTTCCAAGGCGCATGAATTCGGTTTCCTGCGCAAGCGGGCAGCGCAGCTTTTCTCCAAGTCGCGCTTCATCGCAGCGCAGTTCGACGCCTATCTGGCTGACGGCCTGTGGCTGGAAACCGCGCGCCACGCCAACGCCATGGCCGCGCGGCTGGCCGAGGGGATCGCGGCCTCGGACAAGATGCGCCTTGCCTGGCGGCCGCAGGCCAATGAGGTCTTCGCCGTCATGCCGAAGGGGACGATGAAGGAACTGAACGACGCCGGCGCGGTGTTCTACCCCTGGAACACGCCCCGCAGCCACACCGACCCGATCGGTGCGGACGAGACCATGTGCCGCTTCGTCACCAGCTTCGCCAGCACGGCCGAGGAGGTCGATCGCTTCGGCGATCTCATCGCCTGAGAACGCGTGGCCACGCAAAAAAACGGCGCCCTGGGGCGCCGCTCTTTTGCTCGGGAGGAGCGTTCCGGTTACGACCGGCCGGGATTGTTCAGTGGGTGGCCTTGGCCTCGATCTGCATGGCGTCCTTGTCGGCCGCCTTCGCGATGGAAATTCGGCGCGGCTTCAGCTCTTCCGGAACCGTCCGCTTGAGGTCGATGTGCAGCAGGCCGTTCTTGAGCTTGGCGCCGACGACGTCGACATGGTCGGCAAGCTGGAAGCGGCGCTCAAAAGCGCGCGAGGCAATGCCGCGATAAAGAATTTCCGCGCCTTCGCCCTCGGTTTCCTTGCGCTCGCCCTTGATGCTGAGCACGTTCCGGTGGGCTTCGATCGCGATATCATCTTCCGAGAAACCCGCCACGGCCATGCTGATGCGGTAGGAATCCTCGCCCGTACGCTCGATGTTGTAGGGCGGATAGGACTGGCCGTTTTCCGGCTGGCCAAGGGAATCGAGCATCGTGAAAAGGCGGTCGAAACCGACGGTCGAACGATAGAGCGGCGAGAAATCAACGTGACGCATGGTTCTGTTCTCCAGTTGAGCAACACGGTTTGCGTTTGACCAGCGGGGAAATCCTGGGTGGCATTTCGTCCTGGTCAGCGGCCCCGTTCTGGCGGCCGCATCAGTCATTTGGGGGCCCTGGGATGCCGTTTCAAGAGCTCGTTTCGAGCTGCTGGTGCTCGCCGCCCGGTTCGCCCCTGCAAGGCCTGGCGCATGATGAACGAGCGATGAACCGGGCCTTCGGCCGCGGTTCAGCAGGGCTCGGCTAAACCTTTCATCAACATCGCAATTGCAGCCCACGGGCTGTGGCGATGCCGACCCGGGCTGTCATGTCCCTTCCTCCCGGATCGATACGGCCGGAAGCCAGCCGCGCGCTGCTTCCGGCCTCTTTTTTCAACCGCACGGGCGGTGGGAATTTCTTTGCTTTTGGTGGTTACGCTTCCTATCACCAGGGCAACGCCCGGAGCAGGCGAAGCGATGACCGACTTCCTCTACGACATTCCCGAGAATCCGAGGCCGGAAAAGGGCGTTTCGGGATTTCTCAGCCGGCGCGATGGAAAGCGGCTGCGCTATGCGCGGTTCGCGGCGACCACGCGGCCACTACACGGCACGGTGGTTCTTCTGCCCGGCCGCAACGAAAGCATCGAGAAATATTTCGAGACCATACGCGACCTGGCGCGCCGGGGCTTTGGCGTCGCCACGCTTGACTGGCGCGGACAGGGCGGCTCCGACCGGCTCCTGCGCGACAGCGCACGCGGTCATGTCCGCAGCTTCGATGACTATGTGCAGGACCTGGAGCAGCTCTTCACCGAGATCGTGCTGCCGGATTGCCGGGGGCCCTACTACATTCTCGCCCACTCCACCGGCGCGCTGGTTGCGCTGCTGGCGGCGCCCTCGCTGAGCAATCGCGTGCGCCGCATGGTGCTGCTGGCGCCTTTCCTGGCGCTCTACAACGCGCCGCTCTCGATGAAGGCGCTCGGCCGCCTGGCTTCCGTCTGCTACGGACTGGGGCTGGGGTGGCTCTATGCGCCCGGCACGCGGGACACGCGCACGCCCGTGCCCTTCGCCAGCAACGTGCTGACCAGCGACCCACAGCGCTATGAGCGCAACGGCCAGATCTGCGCGGCCTATCCGCAGCTTGCGCTCGGGGGCCCCACGGTCGCCTGGATCCGCGCCGCGAGCAAGGCGATCGCGCGCGTCTCGGAGCCCGAGTTCATGGCGCGGATTCAGACACCGACACTGCTTATTGCCGCCGGCGCCGACAAGGTGGTTTCAAGCCACGCGGTCGAGGACTATGCAAGGCGGCTGCGCGTGGGCTCGCTGCTGACCATATACGGCGCCCGCCATGAAATCCTTCAGGAATCGGATTTCTACCGCGAGCAATTCCTGGCCGCCTTCGACGCCTTCATTCCGGGCAGCGACGCCCCCAAAGGGGGCTAGCGCACCCGTATTTGGCCCGAAACTCAGCCGTTCATGATCGCCATGGCGGCCGCGTGCAGCTCTGGCGTGGCGGCCGCAATGATGTCGCCGCCCTTTTCGGCCGGGCCGCCGCTGAAGGTCGTGACTATGCCGCCGGCCTTCTCGATGATCGGGATCAGCGCAACGATGTCATAGGGCTGCAGGCCGGGGTCGATGGCGATGTCGGCGTTGCCGGCCGCAACCATGGCGAAGGCGTAGCAATCCGTGCCGTAGCGGGCGAGCCGCACCTGCTTTTCCAGTTCGTTGTAGAGCGCCCGCTTGCCGCCCTTGAACAGCTCGGGCGTGGTGGTGAACATCGTCGCCTCGGCGAGCGAGGTGGTCTTGCGCGTGGAAAGCCGGCGGTTGCCGCCGGGACCTTCGTAGAAAGCGCCGCTGTCGTTTGCATAGAACAGCTCGCCGGTGAAGGGTTGCGACATCATGCCGGCCACCGCATCGCCGTCGATTGTCAGGCCCACCAGCGTGCCCCAGACCGGCAGGCCGGAAATATAGGCGCGGGTGCCGTCGATGGGATCGATCACCCAGACATGGCTGCTGGTTGCATTTACGGTGCCGTGCTCCTCGCCCAGAATGCCGTGCTGGGGGAATTCCGCGTTGATGACGGCGCAAATGGCGCGCTCGGCCTCGCGGTCGGCCTCCGTCACCGGGTCGAAGCCGCTCGCTTCCTTGTTGGAGACTGCGTTCTGCTGGCGGAAACGCGGCAGCGTCTCGGCCGCAGCCGCCTCGGCTATGCGCCGCATGAATTCTACCGTGACTGGCAATGGATTCTCCCGTTTCCCGGCTATTCGCCACTAGCCCTAGCCCCGCCTTGTCACGTTTGCCAGGGTTAAAAAAACGCAAATGTAACTTGACATTTGTGCAGCGCACAATATTTTTATGGACAGACAGCTTTGCCTGTCGATGCCCTCTTTGGGCGTTTCCTCCCTAGACTCAAGCCGCGTTGTGCAAGCAGCGCGGCATTTTTTTTCGCCGCTTCTATTCGGCGGCCAGCGGCGGCGCGCCGATGTCGCTGTCGGGTGTGGCCATCAGGTCGGCGCAGAAGCGCGTCAGGTCGTCAGCCAAGGCGTGGAAGCCGGAAGACCTCTGGAACGTGCGCTCGTTCATATAGAGTCCGCGGTTGACCTCGATCTGCAGTGCGTGGAGGTTTCGCGAAGGCCGGCCGTAATGCTCGGTGATGAAGCCGCCGGCATAGGGCCGGTTGTGGGCCACCGTGTAGCCCATCGAGATCAGCAGGCCGATTGCCCTTTCGGTCAGGGTGCGCGAGGCTGAGGTGCCGAAACGGTCGCCGATGATGAAATCCGGCCGCATGCCGGTTTCGCCAACGCGGATGCTGGCCGGCATGGAGTGGCAGTCGATCAGCACCGCGAAGCCGAAGCGCGAATGGGTGCGCGCCAGCAGGCGCTTGAGCGCGTCGTGATAAGGCTTGTAGACCGTTTCGATGCGGCCGAACGCCTCCGAAAGCGGCAGCCGCCCGGGATAGATGTTGAGCCCCTCCCCCACCAGCTTGGGCACCGTGCCGAGCCCTCCGGCCACGCGCGCGGAGCGGATATTGGCGAATGACGGCACCGGTTCGACGAACATGCGCGGGTCGAGTTCCCACGGCTCGCGGTTGACGTCCAGATAGGCGCGCGGAAAATTGGCCGCCAGCAAAGGCGCGCCCAGCGCCACCACGCCACCGAACAGCTCGTCGACATAGCAGTCCTCGGACCGGCGGATGGCGTCACGGTCGAGCCGCACCATGGCCAGGAAGCGTTCCGGATAGTGGCGGCCGCTATGCGGCGAGTTGAACACGAACGGCACGCGCTGCTCGGCGGCTTCGCGCGCCTCGAAAGGCGGCACCGCCGAAAAGTCCTCAGACGCCGTCATGGCGCGCATCCAACCCTGAGAAAAGCGCTGTTCATGCCATGAAAGTGCCATCGGGCCGGCTTTATGTCTAGCGCTTCGGCGTGGGCGGCATGTGGCTTCCGGCGGCCGGCGGAGCGCGTCATTCACTTGATGTTTACCCTCCGCACTTCATATAGCACGTGGTTAACCGGCCGCGCGACGCAGCGGCCGCGCGGAGCGATTCGAACAGGACACCAATGGCACGAATTCTTCTGGCCGAAGACGACGACGATATGCGTCGCTTTCTGGTAAAGGCGCTGGAACGCGCCGGCCACGACGTATGCGATTTCGACAACGGCGCCAGCGCCTATGAGCGCCTGCGCGAGGAACCCTTCTCGCTGCTTCTGACCGACATCGTGATGCCGGAGATGGACGGCATCGAGTTGGCGCGCCGGGCCACCGAGATCGACCCCGACCTCAAGGTGATGTTCATCACCGGATTCGCCGCGGTGGCGCTGAATCCTGATTCGAAGGCCCCGCGCGACGCCAAGGTCCTGTCGAAACCGTTCCATCTGCGCGATCTCGTCCACGAGGTCGACAAGATGCTGCACGCCGCCTAGGCGGATTTGGCGGCTTCGGGAAAGGACTTTGAAAAAAGCTACATCTTTCCCGTTTCCGCCTATTGACGGGCCGGACCAAAAATGGTCTATCCGCCCCCGTCGGATGGGCGTGTAGCTCAGCGGGAGAGCACTACGTTGACATCGTAGGGGTCACAGGTTCAATCCCTGTCACGCCCACCATCCACACAAGAAAATCAGACGCTTAGCGTCAGGCGCGGCCCTTGGTTCCGGCGTTGCACGCAGTTAGCGGCCTTTGGTGCAAGCCTGCACCCTGGCAATAGCGCTTTCCTCTTCCATCTTTAAAAGCACTCCGCCCGTAGTCTCACCCGAGGCGCGGGCTTTCTGTACTCGACGAAGTGCGATGCTAGTATAAGAATCGAATTTTCGGGACCGGAGGGGGCGAGTGAACATTGTCTTCGCATCGGGCCGCTCGGGTCCCCCACGCCCATCAGTTTGGCAGCCGGCCACTCAACGCGGATATCGCCACGACATCGACGGGCTTAGAGCCGTCGCGATCTTGCCGGTGGTTCTCTACCATGCAGGAATCGCCGGTTTTGGTGGCGGCTTTGTCGGCGTGGACGTATTTTTCGTGATCTCAGGCTACTTGATGGCGACTGCGGTCATTGGCGAACTCGACAGAGGCGAATTCAGCCTCTTGCACTTCTATGAGCGCCGGGTTCGTCGGATATTCCCTGCGCTCTTTGCGATGATCGCCGCCTCGGCGGTGATGGCATGGTTCGTCTTCATGCCGGTCGAGTTCACATATTTTGCCCGAAGCATGAAAGCGACCGGCTGTTCATCTCAAACATTCGCTTTCAGAGGGAAGTTGGCTATTTCGACCTCGAGTCGCAATTGAAGCCACTCCTTCACACCTGGTCGCTGGCCGTCGAGGAGCAGTTTTATATCGTCTTCCCTGTAGCCATGCTGCTGATAGGCAGGTTCTTCCGCCGCTATCTGGCGCACGTCATCCTGGCAACGCTTGCAGTATCTCTGATAGCCAGCGCCCTGGCGGTGTATTCCAAGCCCGAGAACGCGTTCTACCTTGCGCAATACAGGGCCTGGGAATTGCTGCTCGGCGTCGTCCTTGCCCTCGCCCTGATACCGCGCCCGACCCGAAAAATCGCGCGAGAGGCAATGGCCGGATCAGGTCTTGTGCTGATCACTGTCTCCGTCCTGACATTTCGCGACGGCATGACCTTCCCCGGTCTGGCGGCACTCGTGCCATGCCTTGGCGCAGCGCTCGTCATTCACGCGCGAGCGACCGAAGGACCGATAAGCACAGTGCTGAGTGCTCGGCCATTGGTGTTCATCGGCCTGATTTCCTATTCACTCTATCTGTGGCATTGGCCGATCATCGTCTATGCGCGACACCTGACCGGTGCCCCAGTTACGACCGGCCTCGGCTGGATGATTGCAGCCGCGTCGATTGTGGTGGCCTGGGTTTCATGGCGCTACATCGAGAAGCCGTTTCGCGGGGCCTCAAGCCGGATTGCGCGAAAGCCGCTCTTCATTGCAGCCGCAGGTTTCGTGGCCGCGTCTGCAGCGTTCGGCGTCTTCGTTGCGTCCGAAAATGGTCTTCCGAGCCGCCTTTTGCCCGCGGCCCGCGTTGCCTACGTCTCCACCTATGACAAAAGCCGATTTAGTAGCTCTGACTGTCTCACAAACTCCGATGGTATTGGCCCCTCGGCAGCAGACGCGAGGGCAGGCAAGCTCTGCAACCTTGGCGTGGAAGGCCCCGCACCGCGCTTCCTGGTATGGGGTGACTCCCATGCCGCCGCAATGTCGCCAGCGATCGACCTGGCTGCACAGCATGCGGGCCTGACCGGGTTGCTTGTCGGACAAGGTGGATGCCCACCGCTGCTCGACGTGCAGTTGCCTGACCGTCGGAAGAGGGAGCGTTGCAGCGAATTCAATGCAGCCGCGCTCGACTTGATCATGTCGCGCAGTATCCCGCTCGTCATCCTGCTGGCCTACTGGCCCAAGTATGTTCATGACGCCGAGCTTCCAAACCAGGGCGTATATTTCGACGCCTCGGTGCCGCCGCCGCTTGACGATCACTCGGCCCGGATTTCAGACGCCATGGATCGGACCTTGTCGGAGCTCAGTGAAATGGGGACCAGCGTCGTCCTGGTCATGGACGTGCCTGAAATGGGGCATTACGTGCCCGAAGCACTCGCCAAGGCAATTGCGGTCGGAGCGTCCACCGACATAGCACCGCCGCTTTCCTATATCGAGAAGCGTCAGGCGCTGTCTCGTGGGATGCTGGAACAGTTCGCTGTGAAATACGGAGCCATGATTGTCGATCCGATGCCCGCCTTTTGCGACAGCGATCGGTGCTATGCCGCCCGGAACGGCGTTCCGCAGTATTCTGACAGCGATCATATCACTGCCACTGCGGCCAAGGCATTGAGCTATCTATACGCTCCGGTTTTCCAGGCGTTTGATTCTTCTGTCGCGACGGTGGACCGCTAGCGCTGGCGATCATCCCCTCCACCGAGCAAGCCTTGGGACAGGCTCACCCGGCAGGATTTCTGACCAATCCGATCCGGGAGTCCGGAGCGTCGCCGGGACCCGAACTAGACCGCCGCTGCGGCCCGCTCGAGCTTGTCTAGAACAAGGTCGAGCTCGGCATCGGTGATCGTCATCGGCAGTGAAAAACCGATGCTTACGGGGCCCTTGGAGGTGGTGGACAAGCCCTCGGCCATGCAGGCGCTGACGAGGCGAGCGGTGAACTCCGGCCCACCGGTCATGCCGTACACGGCCGGATCGAACTCGACCGCAAGCAGCAGGCCACGCCCCCGCACGCCGATTATCGACGGCCTTCGCCGGGAGAGTTCGGCGATGCGCTCAATGATCCGCGTCTCAAGTTCGGCGGCGCGCTCCGCCAGCCCATCGCGCTCGATGATTTCGATGGTGGTCAGGGCCGCCAGCGTGGTGAGCGGGTTCTTCTCATGGGTGTAGTGGCCAAGGTCGAGTTCGGGCGCCACATTGAGGCGCGCGTCTGCGACTACGGCCGCAATCGGCAGGATGCCGCCTCCCAGGCCCTTGCCCATGACCACGGCGTCGGGCACCGCGCCGACATGCTCGAAGGCGAAGAAGCGGCCGGTTTTGCCGAGGCCGGACGGAATCTCGTCGAAGATCAGCAGCGCGCCGTGCTGGTCGCACAGGCGGCGCACTTCCTGCCACAGCCCCGGCGGCGGCACATGGCAGTTCGAGCGGATCGGCTCGGCGATGACCGCGCCGATGCCTCCGTCCGACTGCGCGAATGCGTGGCGCATGTCCTCGAGCATGCGCTCGGGCCCGTTGTCCGGCGCCCAGTATGGCGTCGCGTGCCAGCGCCCCGGCAGGAGCGGCCCGAGGCGAGCATCGGGCCGGGCCCGCGTAAGACCGAACGCGCCGAAGCCGTGGCCGTGATAGCAGCCTTCAAGCGAGATCGTTTCATGGCGGCCAGTGGCCACGCGCGCGAGCTTCAGCGCAATCTCGATCGCGTCGGATCCCCCGGTGGCAAAGAGCACCCTGGCCGGCGCCCCCGGCCAGCGCGCGAGCAGCTTTTCGGCAAGCGCGACGGCAGGCTCGTTGGTGAAGCGGCGCGGCGAGAAGGGCAGCGTCTCCAGCTGCCGCTTCAGGGCCGCCACCACCTCGGGATGCCGGTGGCCTATGTGGTGGACGGTGTTGCCGTGCAGGTCGATGAAGCGCCGCCCATCAACATCCTCGAGCCAGATGCCTTCCGCCGCGCGCAGCGCGGAGAGGCATGGGCTCGACCCTTCCTGGTGGAAGAAAGCTGCGGCGTCGCGATCGACGAGGTTGTTTGGCATTGTCTTGCTCAGCGATTGTTCGTGGAGAAGCGAGGAAGCGGCGACCAGCCCCGCAGGGAAAGACGACGGCTGACGAGGCTCTTGCGCTTCTCGATCAGCCAGGCGAGGCCCATGGCCGCGACCGCGAAAACCAGCAACACGAGGCTCTTGGCGGCGGCGTAGCCATATTCGCCCGAGTTGGCATGGTTGAAGATCGCAACCGACGCCAGCTTGTGATTGCCCGAGACCAGGAAGATAACCGAGGACAAGGTGGTCAGCGAGTCGATGAAGACATAGAGCATGCCGAGCAGGAGAGCCGGAAGCAGCATCGGCAGCGTTACGCGGACGAAGCGCGACACCAAGCCCGCGCCCAGGCTTTCCGCCGCTTCGTCGACGGACCGGTCCATGCGCTGCAGAGCCGCCCGTGCCGCGAGCACACCGACGAACACATTCGCGAACAGGATGTTGAGCACGAGAATGGCCGATGTTCCCGTAAGCGACAGGCTATCGATTCCGAATGGAAGGTTGAAGGCGACGATGTAGCCGATGCCGAAGATAATGCCGGGCAGGATCGCGGGCACCAGCGCCAGAAAGACGATGAGATTGGCGCCGGGCGGCCGCAGACGCTCCACCACATAGGCGATCACGATGGCGAACAGCCCGCCGAGCGGCCCGGCGATGGCTGCGAGGCGAAGGCTGTCCCAGACATTGTCCAGCCCACGCTCCGAACTGCCATAGCCGGTGCCGGCGAGCCCGACATCCACGCCGCTGGCGGAGAAGTAGCCGAGCGTCAGGCTCCAGTCGACGCCCCACACGCGGGTTACCGCGCCGAGCGCCATGGTGCCGTAGATCGCGAATATCAGGGCAACCACCGTGCCGGCGATCGACGTCAGCGCGATGCGCCACGACCGCGGCATGGAAAGTTCCGAGCGACTGCTGGCGCTGGTGCTGGAATAGCCCTTGCGGCGGCCAAACATCTCGAGCCCGAGATAGAGCAGCAGGGAGGGAATGATGAGCCAGACGCACAGGGCGGCCGCGAGCGGCGTGTTGCGGTAGGCGGTGATCTCGTCATAGACGACGCCGGCAAGCACCGGCGTGTCGCGGCCGAGGATCATCGGGTTGCCGAAATCCGTCAGGCTCATGATGAAGACGAGCACGACGGCGCGCTTGAAGGCCGGGAGGGCCATCGGCAGCGTGACGTGGCGAAAGGTCGTGAAATGATTGGCGCCGAGGCCGGCGGCGGCTTCATCGATACGGCCGTCCTGCCTGCGCATGACGTTGTCGAAAATGATCAGCGTGGCGGGAACGAAGGACAGCACCTGCGCCAGAACGACACCGAAGAAGCCGTAGAGATTGGTCTCGTCGGCGTTGATGAGCCCGAGGCCCTGGTCGAGAAAGGTGTGCGTCACCAGCCCGCGGCGGCCGAACAGCATGACGGTGGCCGTGGCGATCAGGACCGGCGGCGCGACCAGCGGCATCAGGAAAGCCACACGCATTGCGGATGGCCACGGCACGCCGCCGCAATTGATGCCATAGGCGAGCGCGAAGGCCAGCGACACCGTGAAAACGACCGAAAAGCCGGCGAGCGTAAGGCTGTTGATGGCTGCGTTTCGCAGATACGAATCCTGGAACGGCTTGAGGTAGTGGTCGAGGCCCCAACGGTCGTCAGTTCCGTTGCGCAAGGTATCGAAGGCCTCCTGGCCAAGCTGATCCTTGACCTTGAACGCGAGCGCGGTGCGCTTGTGAAGCATCACATGGGCGATCGCGTAGTTGTCCTCGACGGTTGCCCGCTGCTCAGCCGGAAGGCCAGCCATGGCGGCCTCCATCGCCTTGGCCTGCTCTGAATAGGCGGCGCTGCGGTCCCATTCGATCGGAACCTCGGCGAGATTGAATGCAGCGGCCGTCGCCTCGACGCGCTCGGCCTCGGTCGCGGTATCGACCCATCGTTGAACCGTGCTGTCCCTCTCGGTCGGGGGCAACTCGGCAATTGCTTCCGTTGTCACCGCCTTCAGGCGAGCCGGCGGCATCGTCCCGGAGATGACGAAGCTTTCCACGAGGACCATGCCGATCGGAACGGCGATGAACACCGCCAGGAGAAACGCCACGATCCCGGTAACGACCGCGCGCGGCAACTGGCGCATGAAGCGCATCATGGCTGGTTCTCGCCAGGTATGATCATCGCGCGCTGCGCGTCGGGCTTGAGCGAAACAATCATGCCTCGCGCCCAGAGATGGGCGGCCTCATGCGAGGGCCGGTCCACGATCACGATGCGCCCGGACGCAAGCTTCACGCTGAGGCGGACGACAGGACCGAGGAAAGTGGTCGTCTCGATGTGGCCGGCAACGCCGCCGCCACCCTGCACGACCCCGATGTGCTCGGGGCGGTAGAGCACGGTGATGCTCTCACCGGGCGCCAGGTGAGGCCCCAGGACCAGCGGCCAGAAATCGCCCGACGAATCCAGCCCGCCTGCAACCACGCGCCCTTCAACAAGATTGGAGCTTCCGATGAACTGGGCCACGAACCTGGATTGCGGGCGGTGGTAGATCTCCGCCGGGGTTCCGATCTGTTCGATACGCCCGTTGCGCATCACGGCCACCCGGTCCGACATCGCCAGGGCTTCCTCCTGGTCGTGCGTCACGTAGAGCGTGGTGATGCCGAGCCTGTCGACGATTGCGCGCAGCTCGTTGCGAAGCTTTACGCGGATGCGCGCATCCAGTGCCGACATCGGCTCGTCGAGCAGGAGCACTTCCGGGTCGCAAGCCAATGCGCGCGCCAGCGCCACGCGCTGTTGCTGCCCGCCCGAGAGTTCATGCGGGTATCGATCGAGCAACCCGTCGATTTCGGCGAGTTGCGCAAGCTCGGCCACGCGCCGCTCGCGTTCCTTCCGGTCCCGAGAGCCTATGGCGAGCGCGAAGCCGATGTTGTCGGCGACCGTCTTCGTCGGAAACAGCGCATAGGACTGGAACACGAAGCCCATGCGGCGGCGAGCGGGCGGCATGTCGGTGACATCCTGCTCCGCCCTCGTTACCCGCCCGCCGTCCGGCTGGGCGAAGCCGGCGATGATCCTAAGCAGCGTAGTCTTGCCGCAACCGGAATCGCCGAGCAGGGTCACGAACTCGCCCTTGGCGAGTTCAAGCGTCACGTCGTCAACCGCACGGCCCTTGCCATAGGCCTTGACGACGTTGCGAACCGCCAGATGCGGCCGGCCCTCGAAGAGAGCCGGCTGCGACGGTGCAAGGCGAAGAGCCGCGTCCGCCATTACTGCTTCAGGATGCGGGTGGCGAAATCGCGCTTGAAGGCCGACATGTCGACCGGGCGGCGCATTTCCCACAGGGTGATGTCCTTGAGGTCGACGAGGCCGTAGCCGGGGGCGGCGGTGGCGCCAACGACCTTGCCCAGGACCTCGGCCGCGTCATTGCTGGCCATGAAGTCGAGGAATATCTTGGCCTCGGTCGGGTTGGGGCCGCCCGCAACCAGGCCGCCGCCTTCCGTCACGTTGGGCGTGATACGGCCGTAGACGATCTCCACGGGCTTGCCGGAGGACTTGGTCTGGAAGCAGGTGGTGTCGAAGGTCAGGCCGATCGAGACTTCGCCAGCGCCCGCCATGGCCGCGCCGCCCGAGCCGCCATCCGAATACTGGTAGACGTTCTCGTTGAGGTTCTCGACGAACGGCCAGCCGAACGCGTCGACGAAGGTCGACAGAATCGCGCCACCGGTTCCCGACTTGAGCGGCGACGGCAGGGCAATTTCCTTATTGTATACCGGCTTGATCAGGTCCTCCCACGTCGTGGGCATGGGCAGGCCCTTCTGCTCCAGCCGCTCCTTGTTGACGACCATGCACATCGTGGTGGCGAAATACTTGTTGTAGAAGCCATCGGCATCGCGGAACTCGGGGGCGATCTTGGAGTCCTTCGGCTCATAGGGCTCGAACACACCAGCCTGCTTGAGCTGTTCGAGCGCGAAGTTGTTGACGAGATAGATCACGTCCGCCTGCGGCTTGGCCTTCTCGGCAATGGCGCGCTCGGCGATCGGGCCGGTGGAACCCGACACGAACTTCACCTCGATGTCCGGGTGCTTTTCATTGAAAGCGCTGACCAGCGCGCTGTTTACGCTGTCGGAGGCGTTGTAGATGACGACCTCCGCGGCAAGGGACGTGCCGCTTGCCAATGTGACTGCGGTGGCAGCCAGAACGGCGATCCGCGCGATGTTGGATATTGAACGGGTAGACATGAAAAACTCCGAGGCTGCGAGAACTTCTATGCTATAAGTTTCGCTAAATCATGTGACACCCGTATGAACGTGAACTTATGCAGCAGCCGAAAATCGTTATGAACCTCGCCCAGCTCCGCGCCTTCCATGCCGTCGCCAGTCATCGCACCTTTTCTGCCGCCGCCCAGGCGCTGGGGGTGAGCCAGCCGGCCATCACCCAGCATGTGAAATCGCTGGAGGACGCGGTCGGAACCAGGCTTTTCATTCGCATGGCCGGAGGGGTGGAACTGACACCCGATGCCCTGGACCTGCTGCCAAGGGTCAGGCAGGTGATTCTCATGCTCGACGACATCGGGGCACGGGTGGATGGCGGGCGCAGCCTGGCCGTCGGGCACCTGGCAATCGGCCTCTGTGCGCCCTATGTGGCGATGCCCATCCTGGAACGGTTTACCGCCGCACATCCGGGCGTGCGGCTTGACGTGCGGCTGGAGAACTCAAGCAGCCTGCTGGACCTCGTCGCGCAGAATCGCGTCGACGTCGCCATCGTGACCATGCCGACGCCGCACCCGGACTTCGCCTGCGACCTACTGGTCTGCCAACAGGTGCAAATCCTTGTGCACGAGGGCCATCCCTGGTGGGACCGCAGCCACATCAAGGCTCACGAGCTTCTCGGCCAGCGCCTGGTGACACGCGAGGCCGGCTCGATGACACGTCAACTGTTCGAGACCGCGTTGGCGAGCCACTCCATCGAAATCCCGCCGCATCTGGTCCTCGGCAGCCGGGAGGCGGTGAAGGAGGCCGTCGCGGCGGGGATCGGAATCGGGATCGTGCTCGATCAGGAACTGGGGCGCGATCCGCGGCTGCGTGCCATTCCCATTTCCGATGTTCGGATCACGGCGGGGGAATATCTGGTCGCACGGCAGGAAACCCGCGGCCTGGGTGCTGTCGCAGCCTTTGCCGCGGTTGCGCACGAGGTGTTCAAGGTGACACCGCCCGTCCACGACTGACGGCGAAGGGAAAGGTCGCCTCTGAGCAGCCAGGCGACCGACAGCACGATCAGCGCTGCACCTTCGAAACCGCGGCTTCCGCTACTGCCGCAGTGCCGCCGCGTGGGCCAGGAAGTCCTCGAACTGCTCTTCAGGCACGAAGGAGCCACCCGTCGTCCAAAGCACATGCGTGGCCTTGGGCAAACGCTTTTCGATGCCGACGTCTGCACAGAACTTCTTGCCCTCCGGGTGGTTCACGACAAATTCGGGACCAGCGAAGGAGGCGGTTGCCGAGGGCTCGAGGCGCATGCCGAGTGCGGAGTGGGCGAGATACAGCCAGCGGAACACGTCGTCGTCGGCAACGGTGAAGACGCCCGCCAGCATGTTGCGCATGACGGTTGCCACGAATGCGGACATTCGCGCCACCGCCATACCGTCTGCTTCGGTCTTGTTCGTCAGCCCCACGTCGTAGACGGAGACGAGATCTTCCGACTCGCTCATGAGCTGGACAAGCGCGCAAGGCGACTGCACCGGCTCGACGAAGAAGCAGTGGACATGGTCGCCGAACACCATCTTGGCGCCGAATGCCACGCCACCAGGTGCGCCGCCGATGCCGCAGGGCAGATAGATGAACAGGGGATGCTCCGCATCGACGGGGATTTCCCGGGCCCGAAGCTGGTCGGCCAGCTCCAGTGCTGCGACGCTGTAGCCAAGGAAAAGCTGCTGGGACTGCTCGTCGTCGACGAAGTAGATGCTCGGGTCGCTCTCCGCGACGATGCGGGCGTTCTCGACCGCCGTCGTATAGTCGGCCTGATGCTGGACCACCTGCACGCCGAGGCGGGTCAGGCGTTCGACCTTCCACGCCTTGGCATCGGAAGACATGTGCACGGTTGCCTTGAAGCCGAGCGCGCGCGCCGCGATACCGACGCTCAGGCCGAGATTTCCGGTGCTGCCGACTGCGATCGTGTAGCGGGAGAAGAACTCGCGGGCGTCGCTTTCGGCGAGACGGCGAATGTCGTCGCCCTCCTTCAGCAGCCCTTCCTGCTTCGCCAGTTGCTCGGCAAAGGTGAAGACCTCGTACACCCCTCCCCGCGCCTTGATCGAGCCGGCCACCGGCAGGTCGCCATCGGCCTTGATGAACTGACGGCCGAACGCCTGCCCGTCATAGCCGAGAGCGGCGCTCAGATCCCCCAGATCCACCAGTTCGGAACGGATCGCGCCGCCGCTGGCCTTGAGCTCCGGGAAGCACGTTTCCAGGAGCGGGGCGAGCCTCTGCCAATTGCGTTGCGCATCCTTCACCTGCTCCGGGCGGACGGGAAGTGTCGCGTCATTGACGGCGCCCGGGCGGTAAGACGGATTCGCCCAGAGCGTCGGCCGCGCGTCGAGGACATCCGACCGGACGGGATGGTTCGGCAACTGGATCGTCATGGCTGCTCTCCTGATTTCTAGGCGTAGCGGGCGATCGCCAGATCGGTCGCGTCGATGTCGGGCTGGCGGCCGCTGACGAGATCACTGACGACCCGCGCCGAACCGGTGCTCATGGTCCAGCCAAGCGTACCATGACCCGTGTTCAGGAACAGGCCGGCGATCCTGGTGGCGCCGATCACCGGCGTACCGTCCGGCGTCATC
>JAEWHN010000405.1 GCA_023387775.1 Pseudomonadota bacterium
GGCGCCGGCATGTCCTACGAGGTGCTGCCCGCGATCAGGACGGTGACGAAGTGGGCGGCCCGCTGCACCGACGCCAGCCGCCTGCCCGAATATCTCGACATTGCCTGGCGCAAGATGTGGGCCGGCCGACCAGGGCCGGTGTTCATCGAAGTGCCGACCGACGTGTTGTCGACGCCTGTCGATGCGGACCCGGTGACGATTGCAGCTGAGGCGCCGCCCGCACTGGCCCGGCCCGGAATTTCCGAAGCCGACTGCGCAGCGCTGCAATCGGCGCTCGAAGGGGCGAAGCGTCCGCTGCTGCTGCTGGGGGACGAAACCTTCTGGGATCGTTCGGAGCGGGTGGTCGAAGCCATCGAGCGTCACGGCCTGCCTTTCATGACGCTGCGTCTGGGGCGCGGCATAGTCGACGAACGGCACGAGCACTGGGCTGGCCCGGGCTACGCGCCGTGCAATGCGACGCTGCGCCGGGCGCTTGGCGAAAGCGATTGCCTGATCCTCGTCGGTCATCATTTCGAGTTCGATCTCGAATTCGGCGCCACGGTGGGTGCCCAGACCCAGGTGATCCAGATTTGCTCGGATACGGAATTGCTGCATCGCAATCGCCGTGCCGACCTGGCCGTCGCGGCGGCGCCGTCGAGCTTCTTCGACGTTCTTGCCGATGCGCCGGTGATGGATGTCGATCTGGCCTGGGTGGCGGCGCTGCTCGAGGAATGGGGCCGGGAGCGGGAGGCGCAGCTGGGCGCCGACGGCGATGGTGGCATGCATCCGGTGGCCGCGATCGACGCGGTCAGCGAGGCCGCGCCGGACAATACCATCTTCGTGACCTCGCACGGCAATATCGACTTCTGGGCCGATGCGCGGCTGCGCGTCTCCGCCCCCGGCCGCTATCTGCGCGCCGGCCAGTCGGGCGCGCTCGGGGCTGAAGTGCCCTATGGAGCGGGCGCCAATTTCGCCGACCCGGATTCGCCGGTGGTCGTCTTCGTCGGCGATGGCGGCGTCGGTTTCCACGGCCTCGAGCTCGACACCGCGGAGCGCTATGGCCGCGCCTTCATCATCGTCGTTCTCGATGACGAATTGTGGGGGGCTATCGCCCTGCCGCAGGAGATGAGCTTCGGCGAGACTTACGAGATGAACCTGCCGCGCCGGGACTGGGCGAAGGTGGCGCAGGGGCTTGGCTGCGGCGGCTACTTCGCCGGGGACAAGGAAGCGCTGCAGGCCGCCCTGCTCGACGCGATCGCCAGCAAGAAGCCGGCGCTGATCCAGGTTCCGGTCCGCAGCGTCATCAGCCCCTACATGGCCTACATTTCCTAGGCCTCCACTCCGTTTGACAAGGAAGCAACCAATGAACATCTGGAAGAATGGCGATGCGACAGGGGTGACGCCGCCCAACCATTTCGGCGGCCTCAATGTCCTCGACATCGTGCCGTTCAGCGGACGCAATTTCAGCGTCCAGGTCTCCAAGGCGCCGCATGGCGCCGGGGGCGAGCTGCATCATCACGATACTTGGTCTCAGGTATTCTACGTGGTCGAGGGTGCGATGACTTTCGACACCGGCAAGGAGAGGTTCACCTTGACGAAGGGCCAGTCCGTGTTGTTTGAGCCGGGGGATCCGCACTACACGATCAATGAGGGCGCAGAGCAGAGCGTTTGCCTGGTGATTACCGTAGACCAGAACTAGCTCGCGCCGGGCATCTTCTTGAATGCGTGGCGACGTCGGCTTGCAATGGCGTGAACGGTTGCTCTCTTTGTGGTTAAGTGACGCGATTGATGCTTCGGGAGATGGCCATGGATAACGCATCGCAAGAAGAAGAGCCGAAATCGTCCGCGGCCAATCTGGTCCGCTGTCTGGAGGACGACATCCTCAACAGCGTGCTCAAGCCGGGCGACCGGTTGGACGAGCAGGCTCTGGCCCGTCGTTTCGAAGTGTCCAGGACCCCGGTGCGCGAAGCACTGCGGCACCTGGCCTCCAGCGGGCTGGTTGAGATCCGCAAGAACCAGGGCGCAACGGTCAGGCGGCTGACGACCAGCGAGCTGATCGAGATGTTCCAGGTCATGGCGGAGCTGGAAGGACTTGCGGCGCGTCTGTGCGCGCGCCGCATGTCGGTGGCGGAATGTGCGGAAATGCGCCAGCGCAACGAGGAATGCCGCCAGATGGCGGAGAACAACGATGCCGAAGGCTTCTTTGCCGCCAACCAGGTTTTTCACGAGGTCATCTTTCAGGCCTCGCGAAACGCCTTCCTGCAGACGGAGAGCCGCAAGCTGCGCAACCGGGTCAATGTCTATCGCCGCCACATCACCACGCAGCCGCGCCGGATGCAGAAGTCCGTCGCGGAACATTCGAGGATCGTCGAGGCCATCGAGGCCGGCGACGAGGAAAAGGCGCATCAGCTGATGCGCGAGCACGTGGACCTTCTGGCGGGAACGGCAGCCGATGTGCTGTTGGCGCTGGAAGCCGAAAGTCTGGAAAAAACCTAGCGCAGCTTTTTCGCTCTGGAAGAAGCATGCCCTAGCTTCGATAGGAATGGACATGCAACTCATTGAAAACAGATCCGCGAACCGCAACAGCCCCTTGAGCGTCGATGAGGCGCACATGGTCGGCGCCAAGGCGCCCGAGCAGGTGCGGGAGCTTCTTCCAGCGTTTCCCATCTATGCCGCCACGCCGCTGGTGGAACTGCCCAACCTCGCCCGCAAGATGGGGCTTGGCGGCATCGCCGTGAAGGACGAGGGGCAGCGTTATGGCCTCTCCAGCTTCAAGGCGCTGGGCGGCGCCTATGCCGTCGCCCGCTTGCTGCTGCGCAATGCGGAAAAGAAGCTCGGCCGCAGGGTCGAGCCGGCCGAGCTGCTGGGCGACGAGCTCAAGGCCCTTGCCGCCGATATCACGGTTTGCTGCGCCACCGACGGCAACCATGGTCGCTCTGTCGCCGCCGGCGCACAAATGTTCGGCTGCCGTTGCGTGATCTTCCTGCACAGCGGGGTTTCCGAGGGGCGCGAAGCCGCAATTGCCAGCTTCGGCGCCGAAATCCGCCGCACCGCAGGCAATTATGACCAGTCGGTGGCCGAGGCCAGCGAAACCGGCTCCCGCGAAGGCTGGACCATCGTGTCGGACTTTTCCTCCGAGGGCTACACCGAGATCCCGGGCCTGGTGATGCAGGGCTACACGATCATGCTCGATGAGATCGCCGCCCAGTCTTCGAAGCCCTACACCCATGTGTTCGTCCAGGGCGGCGTCGGCGGCCTGGCGGCTGTGGTTGCGGGCCATCTCCATGACCGGTTTGGCAAGGATCGGCCGACCGCGGTTGTCGTTGAGCCTTCTCTGGCCAACTGCCTGCAGATCAGCGCAATCGAGAACAGGCGCGTGGCGAGCGAGCCGGGCGAGGCGACGGTGATGGCCATGCTGGAATGCTACGAGCCGTCGCTGGTTGCGTGGGAGATTCTCGAGCGGAGCGCCGATTTCTATCTCGACGTGTCGGAGGAGAAAGCGGTCGCGGCGCTCAAGCAGTTGGCGCGGCCGGTCGAGGGCGACCCCTCGCTCAAGATCGGCGAGTCGGGAGCCGCCGGACTTGCCGGCCTGATGACGGCCATGGCCGTTCCGGAAATGCGCGACAGGCTGCAGCTCAACGAAAGCTCCAACGTGCTGCTGATCGGCACGGAAGGCGCCACCGATCCGGTGCTCTACGAGACGCTGCTGAATTCCTCAGACTGAACAGGAGGCAAGGGCGGGGCACGCTCCCGCTCTTCCCATCGATTGCCCCTTGCGACGAATCTGGTCTGGCCAGGTTCGTCGCGCTTTTTTTTTGGAGCTGCGCCCTATTGGCGCTCCCTGGGCTGCGGCGTCGCCGGCCGGCGCGGCACGAAGGCAGCGGCTCCAACCACAATCCGCTTCCATCACGACCGAGACGCGCAACGAAAAAAGGCGCCCCGCGAGGCGCCTTTCATCGATCGCTGTTCGCGTGGTTCACGCGTTGCGAATGCCGGCAGCCAAATGCCAGATGGCATCGGCGTTAAGAGGCGTCGAATGGACCGGCACGTCCAGCGCGTTGGCCACGGCGTTCGCAATGGCCGCGGCCGGGCCGATGGCGCCGCCTTCGCCCAGCCCCTTGGCACCCAGCGGGGTGAGGGGAGTGGGGGTTTCGATATGGTGCACCTCGATATTGGGAATCTCGGGCGCCAGCGGCATCAGATAGTCGGCAAAGCTGGTCGTCAGCGGCTGGCACTCCGCGTCATAGACGAAGTGCTCGAACATGGCCGAGCCGATGCCCTGCACGACGCCGCCGCGCACCTGCCCGTCCGCAATCAGCGGGTTGAGCACCGTGCCGCAGTCCTCGACGACAACGAAGCGGCGCAGCTTCATCTTGCCGGTGGCCACGTCTATCTCCACCACCGCCGCGTGCACCGCGTTGGAATAGCTGCCGTCCGGCGGGCCGTCGAGGCTGTAGACCGCCTCAAGGCCCGGCTCCATGCCAAGCGGCATCTGGTCGACATTGCGCAGCGCGGCCCGCGCCAGCTTGCGGATTTCGATGAAGCGGGTTTCGTCGCCCCTCACATAGGCCTTGCCGTTGGCAAGCGCGATCGCATCGGCCTTTGTCTGGAGCAGATGGGCCGCAATGGCGCGCAGCTTGTCTGCAATCTCGGTGGCTGCCTTGTGCACGGCGCCACCGCCGAGCGGGCCACCGCGACTGCCCCAGGTGCCGACCGAATAAGGCGTGGTCATCGTGTCACCGTGGCGGACATAGACGTTCTCGGGCCGCACGCCGAGCGCGTCGGCCGCCACCTGCGCCATCACCGTCTCATGGCCCTGGCCGTGGTTTTGCAGGCCGAGATCGACCGTTACCTCCCCATCGGGCGACATGTCGACCCGCGCGGCGATGTAGCCGGTCTCGATCGGGGTGCGCCTGCGGGTGAAGTCGGGCGTGCCATGCGCCGTCTGCTCGATGAAGCAGGCGAGGCCAACGCCGACGCGCTTCGTGCTGGATGCCCTGGAGGCCAGTGCCTCCTGGCGATCAGCTTCCAGCAGGTCGCGAATTCTCTCCAGCGATTCCGCGTAAGAACCCGGATCGTAGCTGAAGCCGAGGGCGTTCTTGTAGGGAAACTCCCGCACGATGTTCTTCAGCCGGAACTCGATGGGATCCATGCCAAGTTCGGCGGCGATGTCGTCCATCAGCCGCTCCTGCGAGAACACTGCCGAAGGGCGTCCCACGCCACGATAGGTGCCCAGCGGGCACTTGTTGGTGGCCACGGCTCGGAATGTCGCCTCGTAGTGCTGGAAGTCATACGGGCCGGGCATCACTTTCGCCGCCATGCCGGGGTCGCCGGCGGCAGTGAAGGGGAAGGTGGAATAGGCGCCGACATCGACGCTGATGTCGGCTTTCAGCCCCATCAGCCGGCCCTCGGCCGAGACATAGGCTTCCAGCGTGTGAAGGTGGTCGCGCGAGTGCTGGCTGGCGACCAGATGCTCGCGCCGGTCCTCGATCCATTTCACCGGCCGACCCATCTTCAGCGCCAGCCAAGGCACCAGGATTTCCTCGACATAGATCTGGCCCTTGACGCCGAAGCCGCCGCCGACATCGGGCGCCACCACGCGCAGGCGTGCTTCCGGCCATTTCAGCTCTTCGGCCAGATAGGTTCTAAGCAGGTGGGGCAGTTGCGTGGAAGACCACACGGTCAGCACGCGGTCGGCGGGATTGTATTCGGCAACGACACCGCGGCCTTCCATCGGCACGCCGGCCTGGCGCTGATTGCGGTAGGTACGCGTGATGACATGGGCGGCCGCGGCGCGCGCGGCGGCTATGTCGCCGCCCTTCATCTGGCGTTCGACGAAGACGTTTCCGGTCCAGCCGTCGAACATGCCGGGAACGGACTTGTCGCGTGCCTGCTTGATGGTGCCGACCACGTCCAGCGGCTCGTAGTCGATGAACACTTGCTCGGCGGCGTCCTCGGCGTCGTACGGGTCGTCGGCCAGCACCGCAACCACCGGCTCGCCCACGAACCGTACCTTGCCGTCGGCGAGGATGGGCTGCTCGGAATACTGCATCTCCGGAACGTCCTGGTGCGCCTTGATCGTGACGCCCCTGGTGTCATCGCCTGTGAAGACATGCGTGGCAAAGCCGATGTCGTCCAGCGAGGAGGTGTCGATCTCGAGGATCCTGCCATGCGCGGTCTGGGCGCGCGCGATCTTGAGGTGCAGCATGTTCGGACGACGGATGTCGTCGATATAGCGGGCCTGGCCCGACAGCAGGCGGTTGTCCTCGAAGCGCTGGACGCGGGCTCCGATATATTGCGGGCGTTCCGGCTTGTTCATGGCTATGCCCTCCCGTCTGCGAGTTGATCGCCGATTGCCTTGCGCACCGCGGCAACGATGCCGTGATAGCCGGTGCAGCGGCAGATGTTGCCACTGATGGCCTCGCGAATTTCCTCGTCATCGGGCAATCGTTGTTCATCGACCATGGCGGAGACGAATGGCTCCAGGGTCATGATGAAGCCGGGCGTGCAGTAGCCGCATTGCAGGCCGTGCTCGCTCTTGAACGCCAGCTGCAGCGGATGCTCGGCGGTTGGGCCGCCGATGCTTTCGACCGTCGAGATCCTTGCGCCGTCGCATTGCACCGCAAAGGTGAGGCACGATAGCCGCGGGACCCCGTCGATATGGACCGTGCAGCATCCGCATGCGCCATGCGCGCAACCTATGTGGACGCCAGCGAGGTCGAAATGCTGGCGCAGTACGTCGGCAAGCAGCCACCGCGGCTCCACCGACACGGATTTGGCAATTCCATTAACTTCAAGGCTGATTTCGATCATGACTTGCCCAAGGCTCTGGCGCAGGCAGCGTCGATTGCCCTGCGCGTGAGCTCCCCAATCAGATTTTTGCGGTAGTCCGTGCTGGCCAAGTGGTCTCCAGCCGGTTCGACGACGGCGGCATAGGCCTTGCCGGCACCGGCGCTATCCGGGCTTCTCAAGCTGCGTCCGACGAGATGCTGCTCGACCTCTCGGGCGCGAACGGGCTTCAGATCGGCGCCCGAACAGACGACGGCGGCCTTGCCGATGGTCTCGCGATCGAACTCGATCGACACCCCCATGCCCGCGATGGCAAAGTCGCCCTTGCGTTCACCCAATTCGATGAAACTGCCGGTCGAGTTTGCCGGGGGGATCGGGAATTCGATGGCGGTGACCATTTCTCCGGGCTCCAGCGCGGTCACATACGCACCCCTGAAGAAATCGGTCGCGCGGATGCGCCGTTCGCCCGCCTGCGAGCTGGCCACGATCACCGCATCGTAAAGCACGGCCATCGCCGGCAACTCGGCGGTCGGGTCCGCATGGGAAATGCTGCCGCCGATCGTGCCGCGACGGCGGATCGTCGGGTGGCCGATGCAATGCACCGCGTCGTGGAAGGCCGGGAAATGCGCCTTGATGTGCGGATTGGCGAAATACTGCTCGTGCCGCACCAGCCCGCCTACGCGCATGACGGGCGGGTTGAACACGATGCTGGCGAGCGGAAGGTGGTTGATGTCGACGAGATGGTTCGGGCGGGCAAGCCGCAGATTCATCATCGGCACCAGGCTCTGCCCGCCTGCCAGCGGGCGCCCGCCCTCGCCGAAACGCGCAAGCAGTTCCAACGCATGCTCGAGGCTCGTTGCCTTGTGATATTCAAAAGAAGACGGTCTCACCGGTCGAATCTCCCTCCAGCGCCATTCGGGGTGAATGCGAACCGCTCTCAGGAGGGCGTGCCTGCGCAGCGTCGCATGGCGTTGCAAAGGCGAGGTCGCCTCCACGCGGCCCGTTGGCCCAATTGTTAGGTCATCCCCAGATTGTATGCAATAGAAAAAAGATTGTAGACAAAATTGGATTTTGCGTATTACCTGAAGCTGCCAGTCGACGGGAGGGGCGTCAGCTTCGGGTGGCCGCGTGTGGACATGTCCGGGATCGAGAAGCGCTCGCCGGCCGCGTGTCCTTAGTCCTTCCGTTGGGCGTCAACGCATTGGGAGGAACAATGATAACGAGGCCAGTTTTCAAATTCATCAAGTCGGTAGCACTCGGGCTCGGATTGGCGGTGCTGAGCGCGGCCGCCTCGGCGCAGCCGGTGACGCTGCGCATGGTCGGCGCCTGGGCGCACGGATTTTCGCCAACCGCCGATGTCGGCAAGAGCTTCATGGACAATGTGAACCGGCTGGGTGAGGGCAAGGTCAAGGTCCAATATATCGGCGCCGACGACGTCCTGCCGCCGTTCGACCAGCCCGAAGCGCTGGTGAATGGCGTGTTCGACGTCTGGTACGGCGCGCCCAACTATTGGGCCGGCGTGGTTCCCGGCGGCGATATCACCGAACTCTCGCCGTTCCAGACCCCGGACAACGGTCCCGGCACCGAACTCTATGACTTCATGGTCAAGATGTATGAGCCCAAGGGCGTCCGTTATATCGGCCACGCCGCCGGCGATCTCGGTGTCGGCGTTCACTACATCAGCACCCAGTTCAAGGTCGCCGGGATCGACGATCTGAAGGGCAAGAAGCTGCGCGTGGCACCTCTTACGCGCCACTTCATCAAGGCCGCCGGTGCCGAATCCGTGACCTTGCCGCCCAGCGAAATCTTCCTGGCTATGGATCGCGGCACCGTCGACGGTTTCAGTTGGCCGGTGGCGGATGCCTTCACCCGCTACGGTTGGCAGAGCGTCACCAAGTACATGATAGACCAGCCGATGTACCGGAGCGGCGCAAGCATCGCCATGAACCTAGACAAGTGGAACAGCCTTCCCGCCGATGTGCAGGACATCCTGCTTGAGGCCATGAAGGAAACGCAGGAGTGGACCCGGGGCTGGTTCGCGCAGAACCTCGCCGAGCAGGTCGGGCTGATGGAGCAGGCCGGCATGGAGGTCATCAAGCTTTCCGATGCCGAAGCCGAGCGCTGGAACACCGTCGCGAACGACGCCTTGTGGGCCTACTACCAGGGCATCATGAGTTCCGACACGTTCGCCGAAGCCAAGCGTTTGCTCACAGCGCAGTAGTAGCGCGTTCAGCCAGGCGCGCCGGGCTGGCAGGGGCTTCGCCCTTGTCAGCCATGGCGGTGCGCCGGGCCGGACCCAGCCTGGAAACGGCAATGAAAAAGCTCCTAAGACTCTTCGATCTCATTCTCAACGCCTTGGCTGTCGCAGCCGGCGCCGTGCTGATGACAATGATGCTGGCGACCGTGGTCAAGGTCGTCTTGCGCGTGTTCTTCAATCACGGTCTTCTCGGCATCGACCAGGTCAGCGGCATCATGATGGTGTACCTGACTTTCTTCGGCGCGGCCTGGGTGCTGCGCAACGAGGGCCATGTCACCATCGACATCCTGACAAGCGCTCTGCCCGAGAAGGCCAGGCGTGTGGTGGGTGTCGTCTGCTCGCTGGTCGGCGCCGCGGCGTGTCTGACCATCGCGTATTTCTCCACCGTCGCGACGGGCCTCTCGATCCAGCGCGGCGTGATGGTGGCCGCCGAGCTCGAAATCCCCCGTGCCGTGAACCTCTGGGCGATCCCTTTCGGCTGCACGCTACTGGGCCTCGAATTCCTCCGCCGCGCGGCACGCATCTACACGGGCGACGCCGTCACTCCCGCATTCGAAAAGATGGAGGCCTGACTGACATGGAATGGTGGACATTTCTATTCGCCTTCTTCGCCGGCCTGGCAACGCTGATGTTCATCGGTCTGCCCGTGGCCATCGCCTTCATCCTGGTCAACATGGTCGGTGTCTACTTCCTCTGGGGCGGCGTTTCCGGCTTCAATCAGATCATCCTCAGCATCGACAGCTCGATCTCGACCTTCGTGCTGGTGCCGGTTCCCATGTTCATCCTCATGGGCTCGATGATGTTCCATGCGGGCATCGCGCAGAAGATGATCGAGGTGCTGGATCAGTGGCTCGGCTTCATCGCGGGGCGGCTTGCCGTGCTTGCCATCGGCGCCGGCGCGATCCTGGGCACGCTGACTGGCGTGGCCATGGGCAGCGTGGCCATGCTGGGCTCGACGCTGACGCCCGAGATGGAAAAGCGCGGCTATGCCAAGGAGATGTCGCTCGGGCCGATCCTTGCCAGCGGCGGCCTGGCCATCCTGATTCCGCCGAGCACGCTGGCGATCGTGCTGGCCAGCCTGGGCGGATTCTCGGTGGCCAAGATCCTGATCGGCATCATCCTGCCGGGCATCCTCCTTGCCGTCCTCTGCATCGGCTACATCGTCATCCGCGCCTGGCTGCAGCCGGACATGGCGCCGCACTACGACGTGGTGCGCCCCCCGCTGGGCAAGCGCCTGAAGGATGCCGGGCTCTACCTGCTGCCGCCGTGCTCGATCGTGTTCATCATCATCGCGTGCATCTTCTTCGGCGCTGCGACGCCCACCGAGGCAGCAGCGATCGGGACCTTTCTCACCTTCGTCCTGGCTGCCCTCTACGGTCGGCTGAACCTTGAGACGCTGAAGAAGGGCATCGGCTCGGCCACCCAGCTGTCGGTGATGATCCTGATCATCCTCACCGGCTCGGCCGGTTTCAGCCAGCTGCTGAGCTTCTCGGGCGCTACGGCTGCGTTGACCGACATTGCCAGCAACCTGCCGGTGCATCCGCTGGTGCTGATGATCATCATGCAGCTGATCGTGATGTTCCTCGGCATGTTCATCGAGCAGACCTCGATCGTGCTGGTCACGATCCCGATCTTCCTGCCGATCATCCATGCGATGGGCTGGGATCCGATCTGGTTCGGCATCATCATGATGGTGAACCTGGAGATGGCGACGATCACGCCGCCCTTCGGCCTGTCCCTGTTCGTGATGAAGGGCATTGCCCCCAGGAACACGACCATGGGCGACATCTACCGCGCAGCAATGCCGTTCATCGTTATCAACATCGTCCTGATGGCGCTGATGATGGCGTTCCCCGACCTCGTGCTGTGGCTGCCCAGCTTCATGCCTTGACACTTGAACCACCAGCAGGCGGCCGAAAGCCGGCCGCCTGACGACCAATGGCGTTCAACGCCGCTTTACCTCAGGAGCCCTACAGTGAGCACAGATATCCGCCAGGCTGTCTTGGATGTGATCGACCAGAACCGCGACAAGGCGGTCGAGTTTCTGCAGAAGATGATCGCCATTCCCAGCGTCACCGGCGACGAAGCCGCCATCCAGCGCTTCGTTGCCGACTATATGGAAGGCATCGGCCTCGAGGTCGACATGTGGGAGACGGACTGGGAAGAGCTCAAGAAGCATCCCGGCTATCGCCCGGTCGATCGTGGCTATGAGGGCCGCCCCAACATCGTGGCGACCCGCAAGGGCGCGGGCGGCGGGCGCTCCTTGCTGCTCAACGGCCACACGGACGTCATTCCCGTCGGCAACGGCGAAGGCTGGACCGACGATCCGTGGTCGGCAAAGATCAAGGACGGCCGCATCTATGGCCGCGGCTCCTGCGACATGAAGAGCGGCGTGGCCAGCCACATTCTGGCGGTGCAGTTCCTGAAGGAAGCGGGCATCGAGCTGAAGGGCGACGTGATGATCAACGTCGTCATCGACGAGGAGGTCAGCGGCCACGGCACGCTCGACACGGTCATCCGAGGCTACAAGGCCGATGCCGGCATCTCCGGCGAGACCAGCGATCTGGGCGTTCAGCCGGCATGCATCGGCCGCATCTGGTTCCAGATCGACGTGCAGGGCAAGCCGGCGGGTATCCAGCAGCGCTATCTGGGCATCAGCGCCATCGATCTGGGCAACAAGATCGTCAAGGCGGTGCAGGAGCTGGAGGACCACCGCGTGGCCACTGTCAAGCATCCGCTCTATCCGAGTGCGCTGGATTCCCTGCCATGCATCATCGGCAGCTTCCAGGCCGGCAACTATCCGAGCGCCTTCCCGGCGAGTGCGGTGCTGAAGGGCAGCATCGGCACCGTGCCGGGCGAGGACCACGAGGGCGTCAAGCAGAGCCTGCGTGACAAGATCGCCGAAGTGGCCGCGCAGGACGAGTGGATGAAGGATCACCCGCCCGTGGTGCGCTTCGTCGGCTACGACGCCGAGGCTTCGGAGATCCCGGTCGGCCATCCGATCGTCGACCTGGTCAGCAAGAACTACACCGAAATCACCGGCAAGGCGCCGGTCATCAGCGGACGCCAGGGCGCCGCAGACACGCGCTTCCTCAACAGCTACGGCAACACGCCGACGGTGATCTTCGGCCCCGGCTCGACCGCTGTGATGCATGCCAACGACGAGTATGTCTCGATCGACGACTACATCACCTCCATCAAGGTGATGGCGCTGTGCATCCTCGACTGGTGCAACACCCCGAAATAACCGCGGCCTAGCCGCTCAACAGTCCAAACGGGCGGTTCGGCGTCACCGCCGGCCGCCCCGTCATTTTACAGGAGCAGACCATGCCAGAGATAAAACAAGTCTTCACCGTCGGCCATCCGCGCGCAGTGGTCTGGGCCGAGTTCCAGAACCTGCCGAAAATCGTCGGCTGCATCCCGGGCGCTTCCCTCACCGAGCAGGCGTCGCCGCAGCATGCCAAGGGTCGCATGACCGTGAAACTCGGTCCGGTTCGGGCCGATTTCGCCGGCGAGATGGAGATTTCCGTCGACGAGCCGAACTATACCGGCACGATCGTGGGGGCCGGCATCGACAAGAGCCATGGCTCGCGCGCCAAGGGCAATGTCACCTACAAGCTGGAAGAAACCGCCGACGGCCGTGGCACCAAGGTAGTGGTGTCGGTCGACTACACGCTCTCGGGATCGCTGGCGCAATTTGCGCGCGGCGGCATCGTCGACGCCGTCGCGGACCAGATCTGCAAGGATTTCACCATCAACCTTGAAGAGCAGCTCAACGCAGCCCATGCGCCGGTGGCCGCAGCGGTCGAAGGGCCGATGATGGCGGAGGCGAACGGCGCGGTCCCATCCGCGCCTGCGCCGGCAAGTGCCAGAAAGGGCGCGAGCGAACTCAATGTACTCGGCCTGATCGCGGCAATCATCCGCAACAAGATCAGAGGGTTGTTTCGCAAGAGCGTTTGAAACGCGAAAGGCAGGCCGCCTGGGTGCCAAGCGGCCGAAGCCTTGCGCGTCCGACGGGTCGAGCGCGCAAATCTAGTCATCCCGCTTGCCGGCGGACATCACGTTCTGGCTTTTCGAGATTGAGATGATCCAGGCACGCAGATCGGGCCCGAACGGCTTTGACAGCGCCGCGCGGTCCCAGGCGAGAAAATATGCCTGCGACAGCTTCAGGCGCAGGTCGAAGGGCACGACCAGGCGGCCGGCTTCGAGGTCGTCGGCCACCATTGCGAGTTGCGCCAGAACAAAGCCCCGCCCGTTGATCGCCGCGTCGATGGCCGAGCTCGACAGCGAGAAGGTCATCACGCCATGCGTCATGCGCGGCTCGGCTCCGATCCTCTCGGCCCAGTCCGACCAGGTGGGGGCGGCCTTGTGGTCACGGTCCCATTCGATGCCCAGCAACGGCAGGGCGAGAATGTCGAAAGGGTTGGCGACGGGATGAGCCTCCAGAAACGCCGGCGAGCATGCCGGCACCACCCAGTCGGTGAAGAGCTCGACATAGTGGTCGTATTTCCGGATGCGGTCGCCGTAGGAAATTCGAAAATCGATGGAATCTTCCCCGAGCTGCGGTTCGGAACCCTTGCCCAGAAGGCGCACATTCGCGTCGCGGTGCGACATCTGCCAATCGGCAAGGCGCGGCGCCAGCCATTTGCCAGCGAGGGAAGGAAGGCAGCTGATCACGATGCCGCCGGTGTTTCTTAGTCGGCTCAGCTTATCCTGCGCGCTGCGCAGCTGTTCGAAGGCAGGGCGGATTTCGCCGTGATAGATGCGCCCCCAGGAAGTGAGCTGGACACTGTTGCCGCGCCGTTCCAGCAAGCGCAGGTTCAGCGCCTCTTCCGCCTTGCGCAGCTGCTGGCTGATGGCGCCGGGCGTGACGCCCAGCTCGGCGGCAGCGTCGGTCACGTTGCCCAGCCTTCCGAAGGCATCGAACGCCTGCAGAGCTTTCAAAGGCGGCAGCTTGGTCAACCGTTTTCCTCCCCGGTTACGTTATTTCATACCTTAGTTTTTCTAAATCGCAACGCAATTCTAATCGCTGTGTCCAGCGCCCGCTCGGCACTATCGTAGTTCCCAACGAGCTGGCCTTCTCGCAACCAATCGACGGGAATTATTGGAGAGAAAACTATGGTGGATGTCAGAAACGTGCGTGGTGGAGACGGCTTGGTCGGGATCAGCGAAGAGGTCGACCAGATCCTGGATTCCGTCGTGGAGTCCACCAGGCTGGCGACCGAGGCGTTTTTCGAATCCTACGACAAGAACCCAGACCCGAAGGTTCTGGCAGCCTGGCTCGAGCCGCGCGCGTGGCGCGAAATCGACTATGTCTTTCTGCTGAACGAGCAGATTCGCCGCTATGGCATGGGCTTTTCGCGCACCCACATCACGCTTCTTGCCAAGCAGTCCTTCCAGGAGGCCGAGCACTACGAAGCGGTCGGCAAGGCGATCGAGTCGCTCGGCGGCACCGTCCCGGTTTCCGTGCCCGAAGAGGCTCGGCCCTGGAGCGAGTTCCTCTGGGACTGCCTGGAGCGCCACCCGCTGGCCGCGATCGCGGCCTGGAACGTCTCCGAGACCTCGGCCTCGGGCAGTTTCGAGCCTACCTTCCGGGCCGGCGAAAGGCACCAGTTCGACGAGGTGGTTCGGGTCTACAGGCAGATCGAAATCGACGAAAAGTTCCATGTCGGCCTCGGCCGCCAGATACTGTCGAGCTATGCCAGGACCGATCACGACCGCGAGGAGATTCTGCGGGCGATGAGGGGCATGCGCGACATCGCGTGGAAGACGTTTACGCCCGAATCCGTCGCCCAGTCCCGCCGCGCCTGAACCGGCCGCAACTCATGCGTTGCCCGGTCTTGATCGGGCAGCGCCGTTGTTGAGGTCGTCCATTCGGGAGGTTGAGTTAGTGAACGACATGACAATGAGCGCCAACATGGTTTCGACGGAGCCCAACGCCGTCTTCGAGGTCGATGTGACCGCTGTCAAGACAGAGGCGGACGGTGTGGTTTCGTTGGAGCTGAGGTCGCTTTCGGGGCCGCTGCCAAGCTGGAGCCCCGGCGCCCACATCGACGTCATCCTGCCCAATGGGCTGGTGCGCCAGTATTCCTTGTGCGGCGATCCGCGAAATTCGGGCGTCTGGCGCATCGGCGTGCTGCGCGAGCCTGCCAGCCGCGGCGGGTCGAGCTGCATCCACGAGGAAATCCGCGCGGGAGACCGGCTTCAGGTCGCGATGCCCAGAAACAATTTCGGGCTGGTCGAGGCCGAGCGCTACCTGTTCATCGCCGGCGGCATCGGCATCACGCCGATCCTGCCGATGATCCGCCAGGTGGCGGATGAGGGCAAGCCGTGGACGCTGCTCTATGGCGGGCGCACCCGCGGCTCGATGGCCTTCCTGGACGAGATTTCGGCCTGTCAAGGCGGCGAGGTCCACATCGTTCCGCAGGACGAATTCGGCCTCCTGGACCTGCCCCGCTTCCTTGGCGAACCCCGCACCGACACGGCCGTCTATTGCTGCGGGCCCGGCCCGCTGATCGATGCCGTAGAGGCCAACTGCCGGAACTGGCCTGCGGGTGCGCTTCATCGCGAGCGGTTTGCACCCAGTGCCAGGCCGAAGCTCGAGAAGGGCGCCTTCGAGGTCGAGCTTGCGCGCTCCGGGCAGCGGCTGATGGTGCCGGCCCACACCAGCCTGCTGACAGTGCTCGAAAACGCCGGCCACAAGATCACCAACTCCTGCAGGGCAGGCATCTGCGGCACCTGCCTGGTCAAGGTTCTCTCCGGAGTTCCGCAACACAACGACGACGTGCTGAGCGATGCGGATCGGGAGTCCGGCACGGTGATGCTGGTCTGCGTGTCGCGTTGCGAATCCGACCTTCTCGTACTCGATCTTTGAGGATCAATTCATGAAGTCACGCGCAGCGATAGCTTGGAAGGCGGGCGCGCCGCTTACAGTCGAGACCATCGACGTCAGGGGTCCCAGAGCGGGCGAGGTGCTGGTGGAGATCATGGCCACCGGTGTCTGCCACACCGACGCCTACACCCTCTCGGGGCTGGATTCGGAAGGCCGTTTCCCGGCCATTCTGGGCCATGAGGGGGCGGGCATCGTGCGCGAGGTCGGCCCCGGCGTCACCGGCCTGAAGCCCGGCGACCATGTCATCCCGCTCTACACGCCCGAATGCCGCGAATGCAAAACCTGCCTTTCGCAGCGCTCCAACCTGTGCACCTCCATCCGCTCCACGCAAGGCCAGGGCCTGATGCCGGACGGAACCAGCCGCTTCTTCTGCGAGGGCGAGGACATTTTCCACTATATGGGCTGCTCGACCTTCTCGAACTTCACCGTGCTGCCGGAAATCGCCCTGGCCAAGGTTCGCGAGGACGCTCCCTTCGACAAGATCTGCTACATCGGCTGCGGCGTCACCACCGGCATCGGCGCCGTGCTCTATACCGGCAAGATGTGGCCAGGTGCGAATGTGGTCGTGTTCGGCCTCGGCGGCATCGGCCTCAACGTTATCCAGGGTGCCCGCATGGTCGGGGCCGACAAGATCATCGGCGTGGACATCAACCCCGACAAGGCCGGCATGGCCACGAAGTTCGGCATGACCGACTTCGTCAATCCCAAGGATGTGGGCAACGACAAGGTGGTTTCGGCCATCCAGGACCTTACCGACGGCGGGGCCGACTTCACCTTCGACTGCACTGGCAATGTCGGCGTGATGCGCCAGGCGCTGGAAGCGTGCCATCGCGGCTGGGGCACCAGCATCGTCATCGGGGTTGCGCCCGCAGGCGCCGAAATTTCGACGCGGCCGTTCCAACTGGTCACCGGCCGCACCTGGAAAGGGACCGCATTCGGCGGTGCCAGGGGCCGCACCGACGTTCCGAAGATCGTCGACTGGTACATGGAGGGCAAGATCAACATCGACGATCTGATCACCCACACCATGCCGCTCGACGAAATCAATACCGCGTTTGATCTGATGCACGACGGCAAGTCGATCCGTTCCGTGGTCACCTTCTGACCGCGGAACGGGTCCTGCCGCAATCGACGCGCGCGGGCCGTTATTGGGCTTTTGCATATCGCTGGCGCCCGGACGGCGACCGGCAAGCTGGCGGCGGGAGGCCGCCATTGCGCCCCGGTTGAGGACAGCGGGGCGCAAGACTGCACATAGGGAGAGAGCAATGTCGAAGACGATCCATATCCACCCTTCGGTAGACGATGGCGTAAGGCCGGGCGCGCCGGATTTTGCCGGGGGCACCCTGGTCTGCAAATGCGAACAGGCGCCGGTCAGGGTCACGGTGGAGAGCCAGGTCGCCCACAACCATGCCTGCGGCTGCACCAAGTGCTGGAAGCCCGAAGGCGCGACGTTTTCCGTGGTGGCAGTGGTGCCGCGCGAAAAGGTCAAGGTCAGCGAAAATGGCGACAAGCTCGCCGTTGTCGATGCAAGCGCCACCATCCAGCGACATGCCTGCAAGGCCTGCGGCGTGCACATGTACGGCCGGATCGAGAACGCGTCCCATCCGTTCTACGGCCTCGACTTCGTCCATCCCGAGCTGTCGTCTGAGACCGGCTGGGCGGCGCCGGAATTCGGCGCCTTCGTTTCGTCCGTGATCGAATCCGGCGTCAGCCCCGAAAGCATGGGCGCAATCCGCGCGCGCCTGACGGAGCTTGGCCTCACTCCCTACGACTGCCTCTCGCCCGCGCTCATGGATGCGATTGCGACGCATGTCGCAAATGCCTCCGGAGCGCTCGCGCGCTGAGTGCGGGCGGTTTTGGGCAGGCGCTTCACGACGGAATAGGCCGCCCCGGGCAAGGGGGCTCGATCGGCGGCCATAACGGCACATTCAAGCGGGAGGAAACCACATGACAACGCAAAAGGACATGACCCGAACCAAGGTCGCAGTCGCGAGCTTGGTCGGGACCACCATCGAGTTCTACGACTTCTACATCTACGGCATCGCTGCCGCGCTGGTCTTCAAGACCATTTTCTTTCCGACGCTGGACCCGGTCACAGGCACCATCGCCGCCTTCGCCACCTTTGCCGTCGGCTTCGTTTCACGGCCGCTCGGCGCCATCGTGTTCGGCCATTTCGGTGACCGCATCGGGCGCAAGGCGATGCTCGTCGCCTCGCTCCTGACCATGGGCGTCGCCACGGTTCTGATCGGGCTGCTCCCGACCTACTCATCCATCGGCATCATGGCGCCGGTGGCGCTTTGCGTTCTGCGCTTTGCCCAGGGGTTTGGGCTGGGCGGAGAATGGGGCGGTGCCGCCCTGCTGGCGACGGAATATGCTCCGAAGGGCAAGCGCGGCCTGTTCGGCGCACTGCCGCAGCTCGGCAGCGCGCCCGGCTTCCTGCTCTCGAACGGTATCTTCCTGCTCCTGAGCATGACGCTTTCGGAAGAGCAGTTCCTGGGATGGGGGTGGCGCATCCCGTTCCTGCTCAGCACCGTGCTGATCATGTTCGGCCTCTACATCCGTCTCACCATTGCCGAGACGCCAGTGTTCCAGAAGGTGCTCGAGCAGGAAAAGCAGTCCAAGGCGCCGGTGATGGAGGTGATGAAGACCCATTTCCTCCAAGTCGTGCTCGGCGGCATGGCGACAGCCATCACCTATGTCCTGTTCTTCACCACCGGCACCTTCGGCCTCAGCTACGGCGTGGACGTTCTGGGCTTCACCCGCTCGCACATGCTTACCCTGACGATGGTCGCCGTCATCGCCATGGCGGCGTCGACATTGTACTGCGGGATGCTGAGCGACAGGTTCGGCCGCTCCCGGGTGATCGTGATTTCGGCGATTGTCGCCGCAATCTGGGCGTTCTTCTTCTTCCCGCTTCTCGATACCAAGAACACCGCGGTCATCATGCTTGCGATGTCGGGCACGCTGGCGATCATGGGCGGCGTCTATGGGCCCATGGGCGCCTATCTGCCCGAGCTGTTCAAGGCCAACGTGCGTTATACGGGGGCCGCGCTTTCCTACAGCCTGGGCGGCATCTTCGGCGGGGCGCTGGCGCCCATCATCGCGACGGAGCTGGCCGCCACCTACGGCTCGCATTCCATCGGTTGGTATATGTCGGGCATGGCGCTTCTGAGCATCGTGTCGGTAACCATCCTGCGCGGCCGCATGCCCAGGAGCTTCGAAGAAACCGGTCATGGAACGACCACGGCGGGCGTGGCGGTCGCTGCGGCTGCGCCGACCGGTCGGTAACACCCGCAAGCTTGCCGCCCTGCCTTGGTGGGGCGGCAACAGGCCGGATGGCTGGGGCCGTCTTGCGGCAGCGGACGGCGAAGGCTCTGCACGGCTGCGTCATGGCGACGCCGGGCTGGGAACGACAATCAATCAACGATAAATGGGAGTGGAATCAATGAGAAAGTCCATTTTAGCACTGTGTTCGTCTGTCATGCTCCTTGCCTCGGGGGCCATGGCGGGCGACCTGGAACTGAGGATCGGCACCGAGGGTGCCTATCCGCCGTGGAGCATGGCAAACCCTGCCGGGGAAGTGACGGGTTTCGACGCCGACACGGGCGCGCTGCTTTGCGCCAAGCTCGAAGCCAAATGCAAGTTCGTGGTCCAGGATTTCGCCGGTCTAATACCCGCGCTCCAGGCCAAGCGAGTCGACATCATCATCTCCGCCCTGTCCATCACCAACGATCGGCGCAAGAAGATCGACTTCAGCATCCCTTATGCCGAGCTCACCAGCTATTTCGTCGCGCCGAAGGATTCGGAACTGATGAACGTCGCCGATCTGGAGA
>JAEWHN010000410.1 GCA_023387775.1 Pseudomonadota bacterium
ATCTGGCGCACCTGACGCCCCACGCGGACATATTTTTCCATGTCGGGCTTGATGACCACAGCTTCCGGGCAGGCCTGAAGCGCCTTGAACATGGGCATCGCGGAGCGCACGCCGTTGATGCGGGCGATGTAGCAGGCGGTGGAGACAACACCACGCTTGCCGCCGCCGATGATCACCGGCTTGCCCTTGAGCGCAGGGTTGTCGCGCTTTTCCACCGCGGCGTAAAAAGCGTCGCAGTCGATATGCGCGATGTGCAGCGAATAGAGCTCAGGATGGCGCGCCAGGCGCGGGCTGCCGCACGCACTGCAACGCATGCCTGCGCCGCGCTGCAGGGTCAGGCAGTCGCGGCAAAAACCGTGGCTCGAATCGTTGACAGGCGTGGGCATGATTGCGAACATAAACAGAACGTCACGAATTCTATGGCAGCAGGTTGCCGCTCACAAGCGACAAGAGGGAGGAAGCATGTCGAAGCTGACAATCGTGCCATTGACGGGCGGTCTCTGGCCGCAATTCGAGGATCTGTTCGGCAAACAGGGCGCCTGTTATGGCTGCTGGTGCACGCATTTTCGCCTGCCGCCGGCCGCGCGGCGGGAGAATGATCGCGTCCGCAACAAGGAATTCATCAAGGCGCGAATCGAGGCTGGCCCGCCTCCCGGCCTGCTGGCGATCGAGGATGATGTCGCGACCGGTTGGATGCAGATCGGCCCGCGCGCCGACGTGCCTGAGTGGAACAATGCGGGCAGGGTGACCACGCCGCTCGATCCCGGTGACGCCGCCGACCCGTCGGTGTGGGCGATCTCGTGTTTCTTCATCCGCAATACGGCCCGGCGGAAGGGGCTCACCCATCGGTTGGTCGAGGCCGGCGTCGAGTTCGCGCGGAAGAACGGCGCGCGCCTGGTGGAAGCCTGCCCGATGACCGAATCGAAGGATTCTCGCTCGGTCGGTCTTTTCGTCGGCTCGACACGCGTGTTCGAGAAGGCGGGCTTCAGGCCGGTCGCGGAACGCAAGCCGGGGCGGCCGCTGATGCGACTTGCCATATAGGCAGGTCGAAAGCTGGGTGCTTTCCCTTGGTCGTGGGGCTGAACGAGCTTCAGAGGCCGAGAGCCGCGGCGATCTTCGGGGCCGCGTCCGGCCAGTCTTCGGCCGCCACTATGCCCTCCGGCAATGGCGGCATCAGGGCCCTCAGCTGCCGGTGCGCCATCAGGTGGAAGAGATGCGCATCGGCGACCGATGCGCGGGCCGAGGTCAGATTATGGGCGAGGTCGTCCACAAAGGCCACCGGGCGCGGTTGTTCTCCGCGAAGCTGGAGAAGCGCGGGGCCTTTTGCCCGCTCGGTGGTGAGAAGCGGGTAGGGGAAGCCGAGCCGGTCGAGGAGGGCGCGCCGCGTCGCGCGATGCCGGTGCGGCATGGCTGTCAGCAGCACGATTTCGACGTTTTCGGCTAGCGTCGCCACGGCTTCGGCCGCGCCCGCGGGGGCGGTCTGCCAGTCAGCCTGGACTGGGAAGAAATCCTCCATCAGTTTCGAGACGCGTTCGTTGGGCACTGGCGCCTGTGTGCGCTGGTCGAAGATGTTACCATGCAGCCGGAACGAGTCCGGCCGCAGCTCGAGGCCCAGCGCGCCTATGTAGCCCGTGAAGGGCCGAATGAACTCAAGCACCACCTCGTCTACGTCGAGCACCAGCAGCGGCCGCTCGTCGCGTGCGAGTTCGGCTATCTGGCGGGCGGTTTCAGGATCTTCGGTCATATCGATGTCTGGTGGCTGTCGTCGCCCAGCGGCAGTTGCCGCAACGCCTTGGCGATCTCGCCCGGTGCGATTCCGCTTGCCTCGCAAAAGCTTAGCAGCGTCGGCTCGTGCGCCAGCAGGAATTGCAGCACGCCGGCCAGGAAGCCCGGCTCCTGCGCGGCCTGGCGAATTGCTGATGCCTCAATGCCGGTGATCGACAGGAAGCGTGGCAGAAGCTCGGGATCGGACGCAATGAAGCCCAACGCCTGGATGGCGATCGCCTCGGCGCCTTCCGTTGAAAACTGCTGCATCATCGCCACTTTCATGATGTCCTAAACACAAGGATGAAGTAGCCGCTGCCGCCAGTCCGGGCAAGGGCAGCGGCGGCAAGACGGACGATCTCAAGTTTCGCGCAGGAGGTTTCCGTTTCGTCAATGATCTTGTGCTAGTTGTGCCGTGGATTTGTACCATCGGCAGGCGCGCGGAAGATTAGTTCAGTGGCGCGATCGGCAGTCGGGACGGGAATTCTATGACTAAGAAGGTGATGATCGTCGAGGACAACGAGCTCAACATGAAGCTCTTCCGCGACCTGATCGAAGCAAGCGGGTACGAGACGGTTCGAACCCGCAACGGACTGGAGGCGCTGGAACTGGCGCGCACCCACAAGCCCGACCTGATCCTGATGGATATCCAGCTTCCGGAGGTCTCCGGCCTCGAGGTGACGAAGTGGCTGAAGGAAGACGACGAGCTGCACGTCATTCCGGTCATCGCGGTCACTGCCTTCGCCATGAAGGGCGATGAGGAGCGCATCCGGCAGGGCGGCTGCGAGGCCTACATCTCCAAGCCGATCTCGGTGCCGCGCTTCATCGAAACGATCAAGTCCTATCTGGGCGACGCCTAGTGCGCCGCTCGCCAATTTCCTGAGCAGGAAGCACCATGACCGCGCGCATTCTCGTCGTCGATGACATTCCGGCCAATGTGAAGCTGCTCGAAGCGCGGCTTCTGGCTGAATATTACGACGTGGTGACGGCCACCAATGGCGCAGACGCCATCGAGACCTGCGAAAACGGAAAGGTCGATGTGGTGCTGCTCGACGTCATGATGCCGCATATGGACGGCTTCGAGGTGTGCCGCCGCCTGAAGAGCGACCCTGCCACCTCGCACATACCTGTGGTGATGATCACGGCGCTCGACGATGTTTCCGACCGGATTCGCGGGCTTGAGGTGGGGGCGGACGATTTTCTGACCAAGCCCGCAAACGATCTGCAGCTGATGACCCGCGTCAAGAGCCTGGTGCGGCTCAAGATGCTGACCGATGAACTGCGCCTCCGCGCCTCCACCACGCGCAATATCGGCATCGAGGAGTTGCTCAGCCGGCGGCAGCCTTCCGAGGACACGCCGCCGCGCGTGCTGCTGATCGACGAAAGGCCGTCATCTTACGAGCGCATCCAGAGCATGCTGCGCAGCAAGATGGAGCTGGACGTCGCCACAGATCCGCATGCCGCATTCTTTCAGGCGGCTGAGGCGCCCTATGAATGCGTCATCGTCTCGACAGCATTCGCCGACTACGATGCGCTGCGGCTTTGTTCCCAGTTTCGCACCTTCGACAGGACACGCTCCTTGCCGATCATCCTGCTGGCGGACCCCGGTGAGGAGAAGCGGGTGATCCGCGGCCTCGAGCTTGGCATCAACGATTACCTGATGCGCCCCATCGATCAGCAGGAATTGCTGGCGCGGCTGCGCACCCAGGTCAAGCGCAAGCGCTACAACGACCACCTGCGCGCCAGCGTCACCCAGACCATCGAAATGGCGGTGACCGACGGGCTGACCGGCCTGCACAACCGCCGCTATCTCGACAGCCACCTGCAAACGCTGTTCGACCGCGCGGTGGCGCGCCGACGCCCGCTGTCGGTGATGATTACCGATATCGATCGCTTCAAGTCCGTCAACGACGCCTACGGGCATGATGCCGGCGACGAGGTGCTGCGCGAGTTTGCCAGCCGGTTGCGCAAGAACGTGCGCGGCATCGATCTCGCCTGCCGCTATGGCGGCGAGGAATTCGTCGTGGTCATGCCGGACACCGAGGGCGAAATCGCCGAAAAGGTGGCCGAGCGCATTCGCGCCGAAGTCGCCCGGGAACCGTTTCCGGCCGGCACGGATGGCAAGGGCCTGGATGTCACCGTCAGCGTCGGCGTCTCCTCGCTGCGGCGTGGCCTGGATTCAGTGGCCGATCTGATGAAGCGGGCAGACATAGCCCTCTATGAGGCCAAGCGGGCCGGCCGAAACCGCGTGGTCGCGAAGGCGGCGTGAGAGGGAGCGGGCAGGTCGCTCGGCCGAAAGGTTAGCGATTTACCTTAATCAAGGTGATTCGCGAACTGCGGTTAAGAAACTATTGATTTCCAACCGCGCTTGCGCAACTGTCGCTGCGGAAGGAAAGGGCGCCCGTACAGTTTTCGGGCCTTTCCGCGAGCAGCCCCATGATGCTCAGGTCCGCCGCATCTCCTGGGTCCATGGGGTCGGTCGGCCGGCGCTGGCACATAGTGGCCTCCTCGTACCGCTGCCGTGCGCCGGCCGGCCCCCAACTCTCTCTCGAACATTGACGGACGATCGATCGCGCGCTTCCGCGTCGGTTCTTGCCCGTGGCCAAAACAAAAATGCCGCCCGAGGGGGCGGCATCGCTGCGCTTTCGCTAAGGGATCGAAGATTACTTGATCTTCGTTTCCTTGAATTCGACGTGCTTCTTGGCGACCGGGTCGTACTTGCGGAACGACAGCTTCTCAGTCTTGGTGCGGCTGTTCTTGCTCGTCACATAGAAGTAGCCGGTGTCGGCAGTCGAAAGAAGCTTGATCTTGATGTTTGCGGCTTTGGCCATGATGTTCTTCCGTCTATCTTTGAAGTTCGGGCCGCCTGACCACGGCTAGAAGCCCGGACGCGGAAACTTGGCGCGACACATAAAGAACATGCGCGGAAAGTCAAGTCCGGCCTATGCCGATGAGTAGGCGGACGACCGACAAAACGATATAGGCGGCGAAAAATGCGGCCAGCGACCACCCGAAGCCGTCGGTGCCGAACACGTCCATGCCGATGCCGATCGCCTGCGGGCCAAGCACCATGCCCAGGCCGTAGCACAGGACGAAGGCTGCATTGGCGTTGGCAAGCTCGTGTCCCGAGAGGCGCGAGCCGAGATGAGCAAGGCCGATCGTGTAGAGCGCGGCCACCACGCCGCCCCACAGGAACAGCAGGCCTGCCATCACATGCCAGTCCGTTTGGATATGCGGCAGCAGAATCATCCCGACCAGGCCCACGCTCGCGCAGATGAGCAGCATGTGGCGCCGGTCCTTGACGCGGTCGGAGATCATCCCGAGCGGAATTTGCATGACCACATTGCCGAGACCGATCATGGTCAGAAGCAGCGCCGCGTCGCCCTCGGAATAGCCGATGCGGTTGCCGTAGACGGGAAACAGCGCGAAGCCGCCGGTTTCGACCGCGCCGAACACGAGCACGGCGGCCGTGGCGGTCGGAACCAGCCATATGTAGCGGATGAAGCCCGTCTTGCCGCCTTCAGGCACGATGGTGGGGCTTTCCCGCCAGGCGGCCAGCACCGGTATGGCCGCAATCATCACGAGCAGGAAGACCGTTCCGAATGGCATGAAGCCGGAGCTTCCCATCTGCGAGAACAGCCACGGTCCGGCGGCGAAGCCGAGCGAAAGCACCGTCGCGTAGATGCCAAGCACGAGCCCGCGCCGGCTCGGCGGGGCCGAGGTGCTGATCCAGAATTCAGACAGGATGAAGAGGACCGTCAGGGACAGGTGCAACGCCACGCGCAGCGGAAACCACATCCAGAAGGAAGGCGCGAAGTAGAAGCCGACGAAGGCCAGCGCACCCAGCACGATCATGGCGAACATGGTGCCGACCACACCGAATCGCACCGCCAGCGGCGTTGCCAGCGGCGCGGCGGCGATCGAGGCCAGGCCCGCAATGGCGGTGTTGAGGCCGATCATCGAGGCCGAGTGGCCGCGCGTCTCCAGAATGATGCTCAGCAGCGGCATGCCCAGCCCAATGGCGATGCCCACAACGCTGATGGACGCGATAGCTGCCGAAATGGACAACCATCGCATGGGCACGTCTAGCGCCTGCGATTCGATGCTGCCTGTCATGTATCTGTCGAACCTGGAACTTTCGGAATTAAAAAACGTCGCGGATGAAACTGTTTCGGACCATTCGGTAGAAGGGCACTGGTCCGCCGGGGCGTAGCTGGGGGTCTGCCGCCAGTCGCTGTTGAAGCTCTTCGAGTATGGTCCTGGTGATGACCGGAACGTCGGCCTGCGGCGCTTCGCGCAGCGGCAGCCAGATCAGCCCTTCCAACTCGTTGGTCGGGCCGCCGCCCGGAAGCTCGACGGCGACGTCGGTGCGCCATGCCGCCAGGAAACGGGTGTCGAAACGGCGCACGCGGCCTGGCGGGGTGATGGCGCGGGCCACCAGGCGCAGCGGCTGCAATGTCGGCTGCACGCCATGCTTGACGAAACCTTGCCAGTCGGCCTTTGCGGTCGAGAAGGGGCCTTTTCGCCCGATTAGCAGGCCGGCTTCCTCATAGGTCTCGCGAATCGCCGAAAGCGCGATCGCGCGTGCCCTTGACTGGCTCCTGCGCGCGATGGTTGCCAGAAGCTTGGCCTCTTCGAGCGGGTCAAGCATGTCGGTCACCGGCACGCGGCCGTCGTCGGGGTCGGTGCGCCCGCCGGGAAAGACGAACTTCCCCGGCATGAAGGCATGGCGCGCGTGGCGCCTGCCCATCAACACATGCACTTCGCCGCCCTTGCTATCAAGCAGGATCAGCGTTGCGGCGTCGCGCGGTCGTCTGGGGCCGGCGCCGAGCGACGCGTCATTGGACTCGGCCTTGTCCAGCTGGTCTTTGGTCAATCCGTCCATGCATGCACTTTAGGGGATTCTACCGCCGGGCGAAATTGTTCCAGCGGATAGAGCTTTGCGCCAGCCGCTTGGTTCAGGCATCCATATTGTCGTTGTGGTCGCCTTTGCCGTCGAAGCCGTGCATGTAAAGAGCCCACTGCAGTCCGACGATCGAGCCTTTGACCGGACGCAGAAGCGCCAGCGACATCAGGATCGTGGCGGGCACCCACATCGCAAGGTGCTGCCAGGTCGACAGCGCAACAGTCGCTTCAACGCCCATGAAGGCAGCAACCACGACGTGTCCCACGATGACAACGACGATATAGGCTGGCAGGTCGTCTGCGCGGTGATGATACATCTCCTCGCCGCAGTGCTTGCAATGGTGGACCGGCTTCAGGAACGAGCCGAACAACTTTCCCTCGCCACAATGCGGGCAGCGCCCGAGAAAGCCGCGCTTCATTGCTGCCCACAGCGGCCGAGTTGGCCGGGCTGCGTCCGCCGCGCCAAAAACCTGTGTCTCCATCACCGTCTCCTGCTTCCGGGCGTCTTGCGTTGTGCAGCGCGAGCCCGCGACCTCTGTGCTTTTGCCTTGTGATATGACGCCTTGGATCCCGGCAACGGCTTTGGCTCGGTCAGCATCTCGAAACGCATTGCGCCCTGTAGCGGGGCCACTTCGACGAGGCGAACCTCGACGCGATCTGCAAGCTGATAGCCTTTGCGCGTGCGTTCTCCGAAAAGCGCCTGGGTAGACTCGTCGTATATATAGTAGTCGCCATCGATGGATGATACCGGAATAAAACCATCGGCGCCGTACTGCGGCAATTGGACAAAAAGACCCGCCCTGGTGACGCCGGAAACGCGCGCGTCGAACGTATCGTTGAGGTGTTCAGCCAGATAGCCCGCGATCAGCCGGTCGATCGTGTCGCGTTCGGCCGCCATGGCGCGGCGCTCGGTGGCCGAGATCAGCTCGGAGATGTCTTCCAGCCTCTCTTCCTCGCCGCGGGTTATGCCGTCGGGCCCGAAACTCAGCGCGCCGATCAGGGCACGGTGCACGATGAGGTCCGCATAGCGGCGGATCGGCGAGGTGAAGTGTGCGTAGCGGCGCAGGTTGAGACCGAAATGCCCAAGGTTTTCAGGCGAATAGAGCGCCTGGCTCTGGGCGCGCAGCACCACTTCGTTGACGAGCGCCTCGTGCTCGGCGCCCTTCACGCGGCTCAGAATCTGGTTGAACTGCGCAGGCATCATCTGCGCGCCGCGCGCCAGCGAAAGGCCCAGCGTGGCCAGGAACTCGCGCAAGCCTTCCTGCTTGGCAAGCGACGGCGCGTCGTGGGTGCGGTAAACCAGGCTCTGCTTCTTCGCCTCCAGCGTCTCGGCAGCAGAGACGTTGGCCTGGATCATGAATTCCTCGATCAGCTTGTGCGCGTCGAGGCGGTCGGGCACGATCACCCGATCGACCGTGCCGTCCGGCTTGAGCAGGATCTTGCGCTCCGGAAGGTCCAATTCCAGCGGCTGGCGCGAATCACGCCCGCGCTTGAGCACGTGGTGGGCTGCCCACAACGGCTTCAGGATCGTTTCCAGGATCGGCCCCGTTGCCTCATCCGGAGTGCCGTCGATCGCCGCCTGCGCCTGCGGGTAGGCGAGGCGTGCGGCAGAACGCATCATGATGCGGTGGAAGGAGTGCCGGATCTTTCGTCCCTCGGCCGAAAACGTCATGCGCACCGCCAGGGCAGGCCGGTCGACGCCTTGCTTCAGCGAGCAGAGGTCGTTCGAGATGCGTTCCGGCAGCATCGGCACCACGCGGTCCGGAAAGTAGACCGAGTTGCCGCGCTTCAGCGCCTCGCGGTCGAGCGCGGTGCCCGAGCGCACGTAAGCCGCGACATCGGCGATGGCGACGACCACGATCATGCCGCCCGGGTTGCGCTCGTCGGTGTCGGCCTCGGCGTAGACCGCGTCGTCATAGTCCTTGGCGTCCTGAGGGTCGATGGTCACCAGCGGCACGTCGCGCCAGTCTTCGCGGCGTTCGAACGTGGCGGGTTTGGCGCCCTCGGCCTCCGCAATCACCTCCTGCGGGAAGATGTGCGGTATGTCGTGGGCATGGATGGCGATCATCGAGACCGCCTTCTCGCTGGTAAGCGAGCCAACCACGTTCAGCACCTTGGCACGCGGAAGGCCGTAGCGCGAGGCGCGCTGCGGCTCGACCTCCACCAGATCGCCATTTTCGGCGCCGTTGCGGAACTCCTTCTCGACGACCAGTTCGGACTGGCGGCGCTCCACCGGCTCGATGCGGAAGGTGCCGTCCTGCAGCACGCGGAACACGCCGAGAACCGCCTCGCTGCGCTTCTCGAAGACCTTCATCACCCGTGCCGTGTAGGCCGGTCCGGTCTCGGCATGGGTGGGAAAGGTCTTGGCCAGGACGCGGTCGCCGACGCCCGGTGCCGGGCCGCTGCGCGGAACTTTTATGGAAACGACGGTCGGCAGCGCGCCTTCGCGCTGCTCCGTTGGGCGGGCCAGCAGCAGGCCGTCCTCGTCGCGCGCGAAAATGTCCAGCACGGCAACCGCGGGGAGGGAGCCCGGGCGCATCAGGCGCTTGCGGTCCTTCTCCAGCATCCCTTCGCTTTGGAGCTCTGCCAGCGTGTCCTTCAGCCAGATGCGGCTTTCGCCCTTGAGCGAGAAGGCCTTGGCGATGTCGCGCTTGCCGCTCTTGTCCGGGTTCTCGGAAATGTAGCGCAAGATGTCGTCGCGCGATGGCAGGAAGTCGCGCGACTTGCCTCCGGAGCGGGCAGCCTCGGATGAGCCGCTCTTGGTGCCGGCACCTTTCCGCCCGGAGATGTCTCTTGCCAAGGGGGGTTATTCCTCTGTCTTCTTCGCGGCCTTCTTGGTCGCGGTTTTCTTTGCGGCAGGCTTCTTCGCGGCCGGCTTTTTGGCAGCAGCCTTGGCGCGAGCAGGCTTCTTGCCGCCGCCCTTGGCTTCCTTCTCGGCGATCAGCGCAAGCGCGTCTTCCATGGTCACGCTTGCCGGATCCTTGCCCTTTGGCAAGGTCGCGTTGATCTTGCCGTAATTGACATAGGGACCGTATTTGCCGTCGCGCACGGTGATCGCGCCGCCGCCGTCCGGATGCTCGCCGAGCTCCTTGAGCGCCGCGGCGGCGGTTCGGCCGCCCTTTGCCTTGGACTGTTTCTCGGCCAGCACCGAAACGGCGCGGTTAAGCCCGATCGAGAACACGTCCTCGATGCTCTCGAGATTGGCATAGGTGCCGTCATGCAGCACGAACGGGCCGTAGCGGCCGAGCCCGGCGGAGATCATCTTGCCGGATTCGGGGTGCTTGCCCACATCGCGCGGCAGCGACAGCAGCGCTATCGCCTTCTCATGATCGATGCTTGCCGGCGTCCAGCCCTTGGGCAGGCTGGAGCGCTTTGCTTCCTTGCCTTCGCCGCGCTGCAGATAGGGGCCGAAACGGCCGCTGCGCAGCGTGATCTCTTCCTGGGTGTAGGGGTCCTGGCCCAGCGACTTGGTGCCGTCCTCAAGGCCTTCCGTGCCTTCACCATTGCCGTTGCCATCGCCGCCGAGCTGGCGGGTGTAGCCGCATTCGGGATAGTTGGAGCAGCCGACGAAGGCGCCGTACTTGCCGAGTTTCAGCGACAGGTTGCCGCTTCCGCACTTCGGGCAGATGCGCGGGTTGGAGCCATCCTCGCGTGCAGGGAAGACGAGCGGAGCAAGCTCTTCGTTGAGTGCGTCGAGCACGTCGGTGACACGCAGTTCCTTGATGTCGTCGACGGTCGCCGAAAACGCCTTCCAGAAGTCGCGCAGCACGTCCTTCCACGACAGCTTGCCGTCCGAGATCTCGTCGAGCTTCTCCTCCAGCGAGGCGGTGAAGTCGTATTCGACATAGTGCTCGAAGAAGCTTTCCATGAAGGCGGTGACCAGCCGGCCCTTGGCCTGCGGGATCAGCCTGCGGTTATCGATCGTCACATAGTCGCGGTCTTCCAGCGTCTTGAGCGTGGCGACATAGGTCGACGGGCGGCCGATGCCGAGCTCTTCCATCTTCTTGATGAACGAGGCTTCCGAGTAGCGCGGCGGCGGCTCGGTCGTGTGGCTGGTGACGTTGACCGACTGGCGGTCCAGCGCGTCGCCGGCGCGGATTTCCGGCAGCCGGCGGCTTTCCTCGTCCTCCGCGTCCTCGTCCTTCTGCTCGGTATAGGCGGCGATGAAGCCGTCGAAGCGGACGACGGAGCCGACCGCACGCAACTCCGCCGTCTGGGCGCCGTTGCGCGCCTCGATCTCGACGGTGGTGCGCTCGATCTCGGCAGGCAGCATCTGGCTGGCAATCGCGCGCTTCCAGATCATCTCGTAGAGCCTGGCCTGATCGGCATCGAGATATTTGCGCACCTCGGCTGGAGTGCGCGAAAAGTCCGTCGGGCGGATGGCTTCGTGCGCTTCCTGGGCGTTCTTGGCCTTGGTCGAATAGTAGCGCGGCTTTTCCGGCACGTATTTATCGCCGAATTCGCGGGCAATCGCCGCGCGGGCTGCACTGATCGCCTCCGGCGCCATCTGCACGCCGTCGGTACGCATATAGGTGATGAGGCCGGTGGTCTCGCCGCCGATATCCATGCCCTCATAGAGGCGCTGCGCCACCTGCATGGTGCGCGACGCCGAGAAGCCGAGGCGCGACGAGGCGGCCTGCTGCAGGGTCGAAGTGGTGAAGGGCGGGGCAGGATTGCGCTTTGTCGGCTTGGCTTCGACGGAGAGCGCCTTGAAGGCGGCGCCGTCCAGCATGGCCTTGATCGCGTCGGCCTGTTCCTGGCTCTTGATGTCGAGCTTCTGCAGCTTCTTGCCTTCATAGGCCGTCAGCCTGGCCTCGAAGTTTTCCGCGCGTGGCGTGGCGAGGATGGCTGCGATCAGCCAGTAGTCCTCGCGGATGAACCGTTCGATCTCGTTCTCGCGGTCGCAGACGAAGCGCAGCGCCACCGACTGGACACGACCGGCCGAGCGGGCGCCGGGCAGCTTGCGCCACAGCACCGGCGACAGCGTGAAGCCCACGAGATAGTCGAGCGCGCGGCGGGCCAGATAGGCATCGACCAGCGGCGGGTCGATGTCGCGCGGATTGGCCATGGCGTCGAGCACGGCCTGCTTGGTGATGGAGTTGAACACCACGCGCTTGATAGGCTTGTCCTTCAGCACGCGCTTCTGCTTCAGCACCTCCAGCACGTGCCACGAAATCGCCTCGCCCTCGCGATCAGGGTCGGTTGCGAGGATCAGGCCGTCGGCATCCTTCACCGCCTTGGCGATGTCGGTCAGCCGCTTGGCCGAGGCGCCGTCCACCGCCCAGGACATGGCAAAGTCCTCATCCGGCTTCACCGAGCCGTCCTTGGCCGGAAGATCGCGCACATGGCCGAACGAGGCGAGAACCTTGTAGTTCTTGCCCAGATACTTGTTGATGGTTTTGACCTTGTTGGGCGACTCGACGACGACGACGTCCATGTTTTCTCTTGTTTCCAATGGTGTCGCCAGCGGCAACAAAGGCGACGCGCGGCGAAAAATTCTGTCAACTGGCTCGTCACATGGCTGCGGTTTTGCATCCGGTCAAGGGGCGACGGTGAAATCGACGGTTGACAGATAGGCCTCGCGCCAAAAATGCGGGCGTCTGCGTATTGCAATCTATGATAAGTGTAATATGGTCTATAGTATCACTGGTTGTGGAGAATTCTTGCAAAAAGTCATTCGTCTAACCCCCTCCTGTCCGGCGGTGCGGCCCGGCTGGACAAACCGGAGTATTGCCGATGCGGCAGTCCCTTACAACGAGGCGAACCGATACTCTCGACTATATACAGTCGTTGCTTGGCCAACTGCGTACCTTGGCGGAATCCGAGCGCTGCGACATGCTCGCCTTCCTTATTGAAATGGCCTACATCGAAGCCAGCGACATCATTCGCGGCCAACGCCCCTTAAGAGTTATGCATAACAAGCGACACAGCGCCACTTGAATGGCGCTCGAGTCGGCCGGCCAGGTCGAGCTCGAGGAGAATCATGGACAGTTGCGCCGGGTGAAGCCCGGTATGGCGGATGATCTCGTCTATTGCAGCCGGCGTCGGCCCCAGCGCTTCGACAACGCGCGCGCGGTCGTTGTCGGCAGGGGGCGGGGTCGCGACGAAGTCCGGTGGGTCCTCGCGGGGGCTTGGCGCTGAAAGAGATCTGCCCAGGAGTGGCGCGATGCCGGCCAATACGTCCGCGGCTTCGGTCACAAGGGTTGCACCGTCCTTCAATAGGCCGTTGGTGCCGGCCGAGCGCGGGTCGAGCGGCGATCCCGGCACAGCGAAAACCAGCCTGCCGAGTTCGCCCGCCATCCGTGCGCTGATCAGCGAGCCGGAGCGCCTGGCCGCCTCCACCACAACCAGCCCGAGAGACAAACCCGCGACGATGCGGTTGCGGCGGGGAAAATCCTGCGCGCGCGGTTCCCAGCCGAAGGGCATCTCCGACACCATCGCGCCGCAACCCGCCGCGATCTCTCCGCAGAGCGCGACGTTTTCAGGCGGGTAGGGCCTGTCGAGCCCTCCGGCCAGAACGCCGATGGTGCCGGTGGCAAGGCTGCCTTGGTGCGCGGCGGTGTCTATGCCGCGCGCGACGCCCGAAACGATCGAAAACCCCTCGCGGCCAAGCTCTTCGGCCAGGGTGCGCGCCATCCTGATCCCGGCGAGCGAGGCGTTGCGCGCCCCCACTATGGCGACGGGCGGCAGATCGAAAACCGCGCTTGTGCCCTTCACTGCCAGCAGGGGCGGTGGGTTGTCCATGCGTCGGAGAATTGGCGGGTAGTCGGGCTCGCCTATGCAGGCGAAGCGGGCGCCGTGCTTTCGGGCCGCCTCCATCTCCGCTTCGGCGTCGGCTAACGACGGAATGCGGACGATGCGGCTGGCGCCACCTGAGGCCATCAGTTCCGGCAGCATCTCGATTGCCGCTTCGGCCGAGCCGTAACGGTTGATCAGGTCGCGAAAGCTGGCCGGGCCGACATTCGGCGTCCGGATCAGCCGCAGCCAGTTCAATCTCTGCCGGTCACTGAGACGGAGACCGGCAGCCTTGCTCATCCGTTTGCCCCTATGCGCGACTCGGTGCCGGAAAGTAGCCGGGAGATGTTGGCGTGGTGCTTGATGAACACGATTAGGCTCATGACGGCAAACAGGGCCGCCGTATCACGCAAGCCGAGGAAGAAGAGCGAGACGGGTACCGCGATGGCTGCGACCAGCGCGGCGAGCGAGGAATAGCGGGTCAGGAAGGCAACGATGAGCCAGACCACTGCGAAAACCAGCGCGCCCTGCCAGGCAAGGCCGATCAGCACGCCGAGATAGGTGGCCACGCCCTTGCCGCCCTTGAAACCGAGCCAGACCGGGAAAAGATGGCCAAGGAACGCTCCGAAGCCGGCCAGCAGTGCGGCTTCCGGCGCGTAAAGCCCGGCGAGCAGCACGGCCGCGGTGCCTTTCAGCGCATCGAGAACCAGCGTCAGCGCGGCAAGCTTCTTGTTGCCGGTGCGCAGCACGTTGGTGGCGCCGATATTGCCCGAGCCGATCTTGCGCACGTCTCCCAGGCCGGCCGCGCGCGTAACCACCAAGCCGAACGGGATCGAGCCGAGCAGGTAGCCGAAGGCAAGCGCCGCAACGAGAACGGACAGCGGAAGCTGCCAGGTCAAAGGATCCATCTATTTCCCCCTCGGTGCCGCCCGTGGACGGTCCGAATTACGCCGAAAACACTGTGCGGCCCGCAACCATCGTTTGCAAGACCCTGCCTTGCAGCCGCGCACCTTCGAAGCAGGTGTTCTTGGAACGCGAGCGGATGGCGGCCTCGTGCACCACCCATGGCTCGTCGAGATCCACCAGCACGAGGTCGGCCGCCGCGCCGGGCTTCAGCGTGCCGCCGGGCAGGCCGAACAGTTTTGCCGGGCCGGTCGAAAGCGCCTCGATCAATCGAATGAGCGGCACTTCGTCGTTATGGTGCAGGCGCAAGGCCACGCCCAGCAGCGTCTCCAGGCCGATCGCGCCGTCGGCGGCGTCGGCGAAGGGCAGGCGCTTGGTGTCGACGTCCTGCGGGTCGTGCGAGGAGACGATTATGTCGATGGTGCCGTCGCGCAGCGCCTCGATCATCGCCTGCCGGTCGTCCTCGGTGCGCAGCGGCGGCGAAAGCTTGAAGAAGGTGCGGTATTCGCCGATGTCGTTCTCGTTGAGCGACAGGTGGTTGATCGACACGGCAGCGGTGACATTCGCGCCATCTGCCTTGGCCCGGGAAACCGCGGCCGCGGAGAGCGCGGTGGAGATCTTGGCGGCGTGATAGCGGCCGCGCGTCAGCCGGGCGAGCGAGAGGTCACGCTCCAGTGGGATAAGTTCCGCCTCCCGCGGAATACCCGAAAGGCCAAGCCAGCTCGCATAAAGCCCCTCGTTCATCACGCCCGAGCCGGCGAGGTGCGGGTCCTGCGTCTCCTGCGCGATGACCGCGCCGAAGTCGCGCGCATAGGTCAGGGCGCGGCGCATGGTCAGCGAATTGGCGATGGTGTGCCGGCCGTCGGTGAAGGCAACCGCCCCGGCCTCGCGCAACAGCCCGAACTCGGTCATCTCGCGTCCTTCGAGGCCCTTGGTGACGGCGGCCGCCGGGAACACGTTGACGAGTGCCGTGTCGCGCGCGGTGCGCAGCACGAATTCCACCAGCGCGACGTTGTCGATCACCGGGTCGGTGTCGGGCATCATCACGATGGAGGTAACGCCGCCGGCGGCGGCTGCGAGGCTGGCCGAGGCGATGGTCTCACGGTGCTCCCCGCCCGGCTCGCCGATGAACACCCGACCGTCCACCAGTCCAGGGATGATGGTCTTGCCGGCGCAATGGACCACAGTGGCACCTTCGGGCGCGCCCTGGTTCAGCGCCGCCGCGCCGGACGCAATAATCTTCTTTCCATCGACGATGACCGAGCCGATCTCGTCGAGGCCGCGCGAGGGATCGACGATGCGGGCCTGCTGGAAAACGGTGATGCTCATGCCCGGTCTCCGTCCTGGCTGCGGCGCGGGTCCAGCAGCGCCTCCATCACGGCCATGCGCACGGCCACGCCCATCTCAACCTGTTCCTGGATGACGCTTTGCGGGCCGTCGGCTATCTCGGAGGCGATTTCCACGCCGCGGTTCATCGGGCCGGGGTGCATCACCAGCGCGTCCGGCTTCGCGACCTTCAGCTTCTCGGCGTCGAGGCCGAAGTAGCGGAAATATTCGCGCACCGAGGGCACGAAGGCACCCTCCATGCGCTCGCGCTGCAGGCGCAGCATCATCACCACGTCGGCGTCTTTCAGCCCCTCCGCCATGGTCGGGCAGACCTCGACGCCCATCTGCGCGATGCCGGTGGGCAGCAGGGTGGAGGGCGCCACCACGCGCACCCGTGCACCCAGCGCGTTGAGCAGCAGGATGTTGGAGCGGGCGACGCGCGAATGCAGGATGTCGCCGCAGATGGCCACGGTAAGGCGAGAAATGGCCCCCTTGGCGCGGCGGATGGTCAGCGCGTCGAGCAGCGCCTGCGTCGGGTGCTCATGCGCGCCGTCGCCGGCATTGACCACCGAGCAGCCCACTTTCTGCGCCAGAAGGGCGGCAGCGCCCGCGGAGGCGTGGCGGATGATGAGGATGTCCGGCCGCATCGCGTTCAGCGTCATCGCGGTGTCGATCAGGGTCTCGCCCTTCTTCACCGAGGAGCTTGCCACCGACATGTTCATCACGTCGGCGCCCAGCCGCTTGCCGGCAAGCTCGAAGGAAGACTGCGTGCGGGTGGAGGCTTCGTAGAAGAGATTGATCTGCGTGCGCCCGCGCAGGGTGGTCGTCTTCTTTTCGTTTTGGCGCGAAATCGCCACCGCGGCGTCGGCCCGGTCCAGCAGCAACTCTATATCGATGGGAGAAAGGTCGCGTATGCCAAGCAAGTGGCGATGCGGAAAGAGCGGCAGGGCTGAAATGTCGGTCATCTTAAAGCCGTCCTATAGGCTCGTGCCGATGCCACCGCAAGCGCCGGACGAAGGATTGAAGCGGTTCTTTCCCGGGATTTTCATCGCGTGGTAAGGTTAGCTTGGGTTATAACCGCTTTCGAACCCACTTCGGATTCGCATCGTGCACCGAAGAGCAACCCTAAGGATTGCGCGTGAGCGACGAGGTAACCAACCAATCCCCGCCTTTGACGGGGAGCAACGCGTGGCGGGGCGACCCGTTGCTGGTGCAGATCGCGGAGGACTTTTCCGAGCCCGTCCGAAAGGATCTGGATGCCGTCGGCCGCTTCGTCCTCAGTGCCGAGGCGCAGGATCTTGCCCGGCTTGCCAACAGCGAGACGCCCAAGCTCCGCACGCATGACCGGCAGGGTCGCCGCCTCGACGTCGTCGACTATCATCCGGCCTATCACGCTTTGCTGCGCCGCTCGGTCACCAACGGCCTGCACTCCTCGATCTGGGAAAACGGCGCGAACGAGACCGGCCGCCGCCATCAGGTGCGCGCCGCGCGCTTCTATCTCACCGCGCAGCTCGAAACCGGGCACCTTTGCCCCATCACCATGACCAGCGCCTCGCTGGCCGCGCTGATGGCCAGCCCAAAACTGTTTCGCGAATGGGCGCCGCGCATCACCACTCGCAAATACGATCAGGCGCAGAAGCCGCCGGTGGAAAAGGCGGGCCTGACGCTCGGCATGGGCATGACCGAGAAGCAAGGCGGCACCGATCTGCGCGCCAACACCACCCGCGCCGAGCGCGCGCCCAACGGTTTCTATCGCATCACCGGCCACAAATGGTTCATGTCGGCGCCGATGTCAGATGCCTTCCTGGTGCTGGCGCAGGCGCGCGAGGGGCTGTCGTGCTTCCTCATGCCTCGTATCCTGGGCGACGGCAGCGGCAATGGCTTCCGCTTCCAGCGCCTGAAGGACAAGCTCGGCAACCGCTCCAACGCTTCTTCCGAGGTCGAATTCGTCAATGCGCTCGGCGAGATGGTGGGTGAGCCGGGGCAGGGCATCAAGACCATCATGGACATGGTGACTCTGACGCGGCTTGACTGCGCCATCGCCTCCTCCGGCATCATGCGCGCCGGGCTGGCAGAGGCAGTCAATCATACGCGCCATCGCCAAGTGTTCGGTGCCAACCTCGTCGACCAGCCGCTGATGCAGCGTGTTCTGGCAGATATGGCGCTGGATGTCGCCGGCGCCACGGCGCTGTCGTTCCGGCTGGCGCGTTCCTTCGACGAAGCTGCGGCTGATCGCGGCGAAGCGGCTTTCGCCCGCGTCATGACCCCGGTGGTGAAATACTGGGTGTGCAAGATCGCGCCGGCGCTGCTCTACGAGGCGATGGAGTGCCTGGGCGGCAATGGCTATGTCGAGGAGATGCCGCTGGCGCGCTACTACCGCGAGGCCCCGGTCAATGCGATCTGGGAAGGCTCGGGCAATGTGATGGCGCTCGACGTGCTGCGCGTTCTTGGCCGCGCGCCCGGCCTGTTCGACGACGTGCTGGCCGGCATCGAGCGGGATCTGGGGCCGAGCGGGCGTGGCACCACCAGCGTGCTGCGCGCGGCCCAGCAGGTCGCCGCGTCGGACGAGGGTTCGGCGCGCATCCTCACCGAGCAGCTCGCGCTGTCGGCCGCCGCGGCGGAACTGCGGCGCATGGGGGCAGGGCGCATTGCCGACGCCTTCATCGAGACGCGGCTGGCCGGCCAGTGGCGCGGCACCTATGGCATGCTCGACGCGCGCCACGACGCCCGCATGATCGTCGACACGCTCTATCCGGTGATCTGAGCCGACAGCGCCAGAACTGCCGGGATTGTCACGAACGAGGCCGCCGTCTGGAACGTTGTGACGGCGGCATAGAGTTCGGCGTCGCCGCCGAGCTCCCGGGCAAGCAGATAGCCGTTCATCGCCGTTGGTACCGCCGCGCAGAGCGCCAGATAGGAAAGTTCGCTGCCGCTGACGCCGAACGCCAGCGCCGAGCCGATCAGCAGCACCGGAAAAATCATCAGCTTGAGCATCACCGGTAGCAGCAGGGCAAAGCGCGGCTGCCACAGGTCGCCGAGGCGCAAGCCGGCACCGATCGCCAGCAGGCCCATGCCGAGGGCCGCATTGCCCACAAGCCCGAGCGTCTGGTTAAGCGGCCCATAGAGCTCGAACGGCAGGAACCGGAACAGGATTGCCGCGAGCGAGCCCAGGATCATTGGGTTCACTGCCATATCCCGCCCGATGCGCCTCCAGTTGGTGGCTCGGTCGGCGAAGCGCGTCACCAGGAAAACTGTTACCAGATTGATCGGAATGATGATGATGGCCATGACCAGCGCCACCACCGCCATGCCGGCCGGCGGAAAGACCTTTTGGGCAATCGCCAGCGCCATGAAACTGTTCCAGCGCACCGCGGTCTGGAAGATCGATGAAAACTCGCTTCTCTGGACGAGACCGGCGCGACCCAGCAGCGGCCACAGGGCGCAGGTGAGGGCGATCATCGCCGTCAAGGCCACCGCCAGCGCCAGCATCATCGCGTCGAGCTGAAGCCCTTCGAAGTCGGCGTTGTAGATCGTCACGAAAAGCAGCGCCGGATAAAGGAACCAATAGCCGATCTGCTCCAGCCCCAACCACGCTCCGGCATCGATCAGGGGCACGCGGCGCAAAAGATTGCCGGCAAGAATCAGCAGAAAAATCGGCAGGATGCTGTCGAAAATCGCGATCATGAGGTTGTGCCGGAACGTTTGGGCAAGGAGGGTTGGCAGGCGACCTATACGGTTTATTTCCCGCCATTGCCAATCTGGCGAGATTGGTGCGATTAACCTTAATGAACGGTTACCGTTGCAGCGAAATGGTTAACGCTTCAAAGTAGGGGGAATCCGAGGACGATCATGCGCACCTACAACGGCCCAACACCCAACTGCTACGCGACGGCCACTGTCTTGCCGTCGGCGCAGGCTCTGCGTGTTCTGCCGGGGGCTGTGCGAATCGGCTGGGGGCGCTGATGCGCTACATCCTCATCCTCTGGGCCTCGCCGCTGCTCATTTTCTGGGGCTGGTTCGGCCTCTCGTTCTATGACGTCAATTTCGGCTATGTGATGCTGACGCGGCAGGTCCACGACCTGGTGTTCGAGCTCTATGGCGAGATGCTGGGCATCGATCCGCACATCATCCCGGCCATGGTGGCCAAGGCCTGCGTGTTCGACACGCTGATTCTTCTCGCGATCTTTGCCTTCCGCCGGCGTCGCCAGATCGCCGCGCGGCTGAAGGCGCGCCGTTTGCGTTATATTGCCGGTGTTTCCTCGCCGAGCGCGTGAAGCCGGTCCAGCACACCCTGCAAGATGAAGGCGGCCGCAGCCGAATCGATCTTCGTCTTTCGTTTGGCGCGCGACATGTCCATCTCGATCAGGCTGCGTTCGGCAGCCACGGTCGACAGTCGCTCGTCCCAGAACGCAAAAGGCAGGTCCGTGAGTCTCGCAATGTTGCGCACGAAGGCGCGGGAGGCCTGCGCGCGCGGCCCTTCGCTGCCGTCCATGTTCACGGGCAGGCCGATCACCACCGCGCCTGTGTTCTCCTTGCCGAGCAGCTCTAGCAGGCTGGCTGCGTCGATTGAGAACTTCTTGCGTATGATGACTGGGCGCGGGTGGGCGAAGGAGAGGCTGCGGTCCGATACGGCCACGCCGATCGTCTTGTCGCCAAGGTCCAGCCCGGCCAGCGTCTTGCCGTTGGCCAGCAGCACCGGCAGCGCTTCGATTGCAACGATGTTCAAGGGCGCGCGGCTTTCCTTTTGACTTGGCTCTCCCGCCTTCTATCCTCAGGGCGACAAAAAATCGAGGAGGCGCAAGCCATGAAGATCACCTGGTACGGGCAATCCGCGTTTCGCGTCGAGGTGGGGGACGCAAGGATCCTCATCGACCCCTTCATCAGCCAGAACCCGCTTTGGGGCAAAAGCTGGGAGGGACCGGCCGAAGGCGCGACGCATGTTCTGCTCACCCATGGTCACAACGACCATCTCGGCGATTCCGCCGCTATCCTGAAAAAGACGGGTGCCCAGCTCGTCGCCAATTTCGAGATCTGCATGTATCTCGTCGGCCAGGGCGTAAGCGGCGACCAGATCAATCCCGGCAACGTCGGCGGCACGGTCGACTGCGGCGGCTTCACCACCACCTTCGTCAACGCGTTGCATTCGTCGTCCACGGACAATGGCGACGGCTCCAACACCTATCTCGGCAATCCGGCCGGCCTGGTGCTGCATTTCGCCAATGACCGCACCTTGTACCACATGGGCGACACCGACATCTTTTCCGACATGGGGCTCATCAACGAGCTGCACGAGCCCAAGATCGGCATCGTGCCGGTGGGCGACCGCTTCACCATGGGCGGGGCCGTGGCAGCACTTGCCTGCCGCCGCTTCTTCCAATTCGAGACGGTCATCCCTTGCCACTACGCAACCTTCCCGCTGCTCGACCAGACACCGGAGAAGTTCGTGGCCGGCATGGAAGGCTCGGGCGTGGAGGTCGTGGTGCCGGCAGTGGGCGAGACGAGGGAGATTTAGCGTGCGCTATGGCCTGTTCTCGGACATGATTGTTGCGCGCCGCGCCGGGCGCCGCTATAGCCCGGTCACGATAACCAGCCCGGTTTTCCGGAGAATCCCGAATGTCCGTTGATATTGCCACTGTAAAGCGCGTTGCGCATCTCGCCCGCATCGCCGTGTCCGAAGAGGACGCCGAGCGCATGACCGGCGAACTGAACGCCATTCTCGGCTTCGTCGAGCAGTTGAACGAGGTCGACGTTTCCGGCGTCGAGCCGATGACCTCGGTCATGCCGATGGCCATGAGGATGCGCGACGACGTCGTCACCGACGGCAGTAAGGCGGCGGATGTCGTCGCCAATGCGCCGGTGACCGACGAGAACTTCTTCCTGGTGCCGAAGGTGGTGGAGTAGCGCCGCGTGGCAATCGAGATCGCGACCGAAAGCCCGTTGCAGGATGCTCGACTATCCGGATTCGGAATGGTCGGTGTTTTTACGAAAAGAATTTGCAGGCTGAATGACGATGAGCGACCTGACCAGACTGACCATTTCCGAGGCCCGCGCCAAGCTCCGCTCCAAGGAGATCAAGGCAGGCGAACTCACCGACGCCTATCTCGACGCGATCGATGCGGCGAACGGCACCCTCAACGCCTATGTCGCCGTTACGCACGGCCGGGCGCGCGACATGGCCAAGGCTTCCGACGAGAAGCTCGCCAGGGGCGAGGGCGGAGCGCTTGAAGGCATCCCGCTCGGCATCAAGGACCTGTTCGCCACCGAGGGCGCCCACACGCAGGCCTGCAGCCATATCCTGGACAATTTCAAGCCACGCTACGAGTCGACTGTCACATCCAATCTGTGGGCCGACGGCGCCGTCATGCTGGGCAAGCTCAACATGGACGAGTTTGCCATGGGCTCGTCCAACGAAACCTCTTACTACGGCCCGGTGATCAATCCGTGGCGTGCGGCCGGCTCGAACAAGCAGTTGGTGCCCGGCGGCTCCTCCGGCGGTTCGGCTGCGGCGGTTTCCGCCTGGCTGTGCGCAGGCGCGACGGCAACTGACACCGGCGGCTCGATCCGCCAGCCGGCAGCATTCACCGGCACGGTTGGCATCAAGCCGACCTATGGCCGCGTCTCGCGCTGGGGCGTCGTCGCCTTCGCCTCGTCACTCGATCAGGCCGGACCGATCGCTCGCGACGTGCGCGATTCTGCGATCCTGCTCAAGTCCATGGCTTCGGTCGACGCGAAGGACACCACCTCCGTCGACATGCCGGTGCCTGACTACGAGGCGGCGATCGGCCGTTCGGTCAAGGGGATGAAGATCGGCATTCCGAAGGAATACCGCGTCGACGGCATGCCGGCCGAAATCGAGGCCCTGTGGCAGAAGGGCATTGCCTGGCTGAAGGAGGCCGGCGCCGAGATCGTCGACATTTCCCTGCCGCACACGAAATATGCCCTGCCGGCCTACTACATCGTCGCGCCGGCGGAAGCCTCGTCCAACCTCGCGCGCTATGACGGCGTCCGCTATGGCCTGCGCGTGCCGGGCAAGGACATCATCGAGATGTACGAGAACACCCGCGCCGCCGGTTTCGGCCGCGAGGTCAAGCGCCGCATCATGATCGGCACCTACGTTCTCTCGGCTGGCTACTACGACGCCTACTACCTGCAGGCGCAGAAGGTTCGCACGCTGATCAAGAAGGATTTTGAGGATGCCTTCGCCGCTGGCGTCGACGTCATCCTGACGCCGGCGACCCCGTCGGCCGCCTTCGGCGTCGCCGATCAGGAGATGGCCAGCGACCCGGTCAAGATGTACCTCAACGACGTCTTCACGGTAACGGTGAACATGGCCGGCCTGCCCGGCATTGCCGTTCCGGCCGGCACGGACGCCAACGGCCTGCCGCTCGGGCTCCAGCTCATCGGCCGCCCCTTCGACGAAGAGACGCTGTTCCAGACCGCGCACGTCATCGAACAGGCGGCCGGACGGTTCCAGCCGGAGAAGTGGTGGTAAGCGCTCCGCACCATCCGGCTTGAGGCGGCGGCATGTTCTTTGTCCTGTCCAAGGTGTTCTGGTTCTTCATCCAGCCCTTGAACCTGGCCTTGTTCCTGCTTCTGGTGGGAGTCGTCGCGCTGCTGGCCGGCTGGCGGCGCCTGTCGATAGCGGGCTGTGTTTCAGGCTTCCTCATCCTGGCGCTCGCTACCTGGACATCGCTCGGCGCGATCATGCTCACCCCGTTGGAGGAGCGTTTCCAGCGCCCTGCCGCGCCTGAAAGGGTCGATGGCATCGTCGTGCTCGGCGGCGGCCTCGAAGGCGCAATCAATCTCGCGCGCGGCGGCTATGAGCTGAACAGCGCCGGCGACCGCTTTGTCGAGACGGCCGTACTGGCGCGGCGATATCCGGACGCGCGGATCGTCGTTTCCGGCGGCACGGGATCGCTCATCCTGGATGGCGAGGGCGATGCGGACACCGCCGAGCGGCTGCTATCCGCGCTCGGCGTGGACCGCGAGCGCATGGTGCTCGAGAACAAGTCGCGCGACACTTACGAGAATGCTGTCTTCACCAAGCAGTTGGTGTCGCCCAAGCCCGGCGAGACGTGGCTGCTGGTCACCTCGGCCTTCCACATGCCGCGGTCCATGGCCCTGTTCCGCAAGGCGGGTTTCGATGTGCTGCCGTGGCCGGTCGACTATCGCACCTCGGGGCGAGAAGGCGTCGGCCTGATGCGCGACAATCCGCAAGATTCGCTGCAGAACACCTCGGTTGCCATTCGCGAATGGATCGGCCTGCTGGCCTACTGGCTTTCGGGGCGGATCGACACGCCGTTCCCCGGCCCGGCCTGATCCGGCTCGAGCACCGCGAGGCGCGCCGCCGAAAAGAACTGCCGGCGCAGCAGCACCGCGAACAGGATGATCGTCGTCGCCACGAAGACGGCCGGGCTGACGAACCAGCCCAGATATCCCAGCGAAAAGAAGATTGCGCGCAGGCCGGAGTTGAAATGCTTGCCGGCAAGGATGTTCATCTGGGTTGCACGGTCCACTGCAATCTGCAGGGCGGGGCTATGGATTCCGCTCTCGTGCACCATCGGCACGGCGCCGACCAGGATCGAGCAGTAGTTGAACAACCGGTAGGACCACCCGAATTTGAAGAAGGCGAAGGCCAGGATGATGATCAGCCCGAGGATCTTGACCTCGAATGACGGCCGCGACAGCCCGTCGGCCAGTGGCAGGTCGGTCAGCACCGAAATCACGTGGTCGGACGCGCCGAGCAGGGCAAAGC
>JAEWHN010000411.1 GCA_023387775.1 Pseudomonadota bacterium
TGCCATCACGACGACCCTTAAGCGCGCCGGCGGCCACTTTCAGGTTCTCCTCCACCGTCAGATCCTCGAACACGTGGCGGCCTTCCCGGACGTGGGCCATCCCCGAACGGGCAAGGTCGTGCGCGTCGCGCCGGCCGATGTCCTTGCCAAGGAGAGTGAGCCGTCCCCCGGCGATGCGGCCGTTCTCCATCGGCAGGATGCCGGACACCGCCTTCAGCACGGTGGTCTTGCCGGCGCCGTTGGAGCCGAGTAGTGCCACCACCGCACCGGCCGGCACTTTCACGGAGAGGCCGCGCAGCGCCTGGATGCTATGGTGGTAGACAACCTCGAGATTCTGGACAGAGAGCGCCGGCGGCGGTTCTGCTACACCCGGATCCATCCGCTCGCGGGCTCCATGCGCCGTAGGGCCGGGTCGTAGGCATAGACGCGACCACTCTTGATCTGGTGCGAGCTCAAGTCGACCACAAGACCGGTGAGGCCGCCGGTGTCCCAATCCCTGATCGACTCGAGCGCTGCCTTCATGTTGGGCATCGTCAGGGTTTTGCCGGCTTTGATGCACCGCTCCGCAATCTCGCAGAAGATCATGCCGGTAAGCCACGCATGGATGTAGAAGATCGAGATTGATTCCTGCTGGGGCCGTACCTTGGCGACGTACTCTCGCATCGTCGTCATCATCTGGGACTCGGTATCGTAGCCGTAACGGTAGGGCATCACCCCGCTCAGGCGCTCGCCGTTCTTGGCCAGCGCTTCATACATGATGCGGTCCAGGCCATAGGTGGTGGACATCACCTGGGACTTCATGCCCGCCTCGCGCATCTGCCGCACGAACTCCGGAACCGGGTTCATGATGTAGCCCTGGAAGATCACGATGTCCGGACGCGCCCGTCGCAGCTTGGCCACCTCGGAAGTGACGTCCACGCCGGTGGGCCTGGTGACGATCTCCTGAACGATCGGCAGACCGAGCTTCTTTGCGCGGGCCTTGGAGTGCGGGATGGCTTCATTGCCGAACTCCTGGTCGCTGTAGACCAGTGCGATCCTGGGTTTCGTTCCGCTCGCCCCGGAGGTACGTCCGATGTACTCCATCAGGATCTCATGGGTTGCGCCGAAAGTGGGGCCCGACAGGAAGTGGTGCGGGTAGGCTTGCTGGTCCAGCAGCGCCTCGGAGGAGGAGAAGCCGCCGGTGATGATCGAGTCGGTTGCCAGCACATCCCGCGCGACCGCCTTCGACAACGGCGTGCCGTCGAGGTAAATGAACGACGGCTTGTCGGAGGCGATCATTTTCTTTACTACCGCGACACCCTGATCGACCTTGTAGGCGCTGTCCTCACCGACGTAGTGAATCCTGTGGCCGAGGACGCCGCCGTTCTGGTTGCGCCAGTTGATATAGTCGCCGAGCGCGTGGTTGCTCGCCACGCCGGCAAAGGACATGAAGCCTGTCATCGGATGTGCGGCGCCGATCACGATGTCGGCCTTGGGCTGCGCGAAGGCGGTGCGGCCGGCGCCCGCACCCATGAGCGCCACTGCGGCACCGGCTTTGAGAACTGTCCTGCGGGTTTGCTTCATGCGTGTCTCCTGAAGGTAACTGACGGACCCTTCCTAGGTGCGGAACGGCCAGAGATGGAACGTCCGGCGCAACCGCGCCCAGACCTGCGCGAGCCCGTGAGGCTCGAAGACCAGGAAGCCGATGATCAGCAGTCCGAACACCACCTGGCCCATGGGCAGCAGCATGGTGGCAAGCGACGGCATCCAGGCCGAGGAGGCGCTGGAGAGCAGACGCAGCGATTCCGGCACGAAAGTCATGAACACGGCACCGAGCACGCTGCCCAGCACGCGTCCCAGGCCGCCGACGATGATGGCCGCGACGTAGAAAACCGACAGCCCGAAGGTGAAGTACTCGGAGGTGATGGCGCCGTAGAAGTAGCCGAGCAGGCCGCCGGCCACCCCGGCGTAGAAGGCGCCGACCATGAAGGCGAGCACCTTGGTGCGCAGCAGATCGACCCCGATGATCTCGGCCGAGATGTCGCGGTCGCGCACGGCGACGAAGGCCCGACCGATGTAGCTGCGCGAAAGGTTGACGGCTCCCAGCGCAAGCAGCAGGACACTGACGTAGATGGGATAGAACATGCGCCGGTCGCCCGCGAGCTCCAGGCCGAAGAGCGCTGGCACCGGGATCGTTACGCCGCGCGGCCCACCGGTGACGGCCGTCCATTCACGGAACAGGAAGCTCAGCACGAAGTGCGCGGCGAGCGTTGCGATGGCGAAGTACATGCCCTTTACCCGCAGGCTGGGGATACCGACCAGCATCCCGATCGCTGCGGCGACGACGCCCGCGAGGAGCAGGGCGACGGGGAAGGGGATGCCCCAGCGGGCGAACCACGCGACCGCGTAGCAGCCGACCCCCATGAAGGCCGCGTGGCCCAGCGAGATGAGCCCTGCGCTGCCGGTCGTGATATTTAGCCCCAGCACCGCAACGAGGTGGATGCCGACGATGCACGCCATCGCGATCATGTAGTCCGAGGCCCAGACGGGCATCAGGGCCACGATGACCACACACAGAGCCATCCAACCCTTCGCAGTCGGCGAGTCCCAGATCTGCTCCTCGCTTCGATAGTCCTCGAAGTAGATTCCGGTACGCATCTAGAGTCTCTCGATGTCGCGCGTGCCGAACAGCCCGTAGGGTCGTACCACGAGAATCGCCAGTACGACGAGGTACGGAAAGACGTCGCGCATCTTTCCGCCGAGGTAGCCGACCGTCACGCTCTCCAGCCAGCCCACGATGAGGCTCGCCACGATGGCACCGCCGATGCTGTCCAAGCCGCCCAGGATCACGATGGCGAGAACGCTAAGCGCCGTGGAAGCGAGCGCCGGAGAGATGCTGCCCGAGCCGGCAATCAAGGCGCCGGCCACGGTGCCGGTGGTCCCCGACAGGATCCATGTCAGCCGCTGAGACGATCGGATGTTCACTCCGAGAGTGGCAGCAGTCACGGGGTCGCTCGATGTTGCGCGCATGGCAATGCCGGTCCTGGTGAATCGGAAGAACGCGACCAATACGCCGATCAGCACGGCCGCGAGCGCGAAGTTGCCGAGGGCCGCTCCGGGGATCATCACCTCCCCCAGGTTGACCGGAACCCTGGGCAGTAGCGGCGGCGCCAGGAGTGGATCCTGGCCCCAGACGATCTCCACCGTGCCGTGCAGCAGGCTGGCCAACCCGATCGTCGCCATGAGGATCGAGATCGTCGGCTGGCCGGCCAGAGGGCGCAGCACCAGCGCCTCGATGCAGGCGCTGACGAGGGCCACGCAGCCGAGAGCGAAGGCCAGCGCTGCGACCGGCGGCCATTGCAACAGCGCCGCTGCCGTGTAGTAGAGGTAGGCGCCGAGCATCATCACCTCGCCGACGGCGAAATTGACGACCCGCGTACCCTTGTAGACCAAGACGAAACTCAGCGCGATCAGCGCTGCCACCCCGCTGGACAGCAGTCCAAGCACGGTAAACTCGACGAAGATGTAGAACTCCGTCATGCTGCGGCCGCAGTCGCCTCCCCGCCCAGGTATGCCTTCACCACTTCCGGATGGCGGGCAATCTCCGCCGGCGGGCCTTCGGCGATCAACTCGCCGAAGTTCAGCACTGCGACATGGTGTGAGATGTCCATCAC
>JAEWHN010000002.1 GCA_023387775.1 Pseudomonadota bacterium
GCTCAGGGTCGCACGACACGCCTCGGTTGGAGCGCAGATGCTCGGCAATCACCGACCGGAGGCGCGGATGGCCGTTGGCGTCGGAATAGCCCATGATCTGGTCACGCGGCTCGCGCCAGTGCTTGGCGGTCAGGCGCGCCCAGACGGCGACGGGGAAGGCGTCATAGTCGGGCAGGCCGGTCACGAAGGCGCGCGGCGTGCGCGGATGCGACAGTCGCTGGAAGAAGCGCGGCGAGGCATCGGCGATGATGTCGGCGAGCTTGGTGGAGACAGGCCCGCCGGGCTGCTGCACCACCAGCGTCTCGCTCGGCCTGGTGGTTTCCACCACGTCCGAGACATAGGAGCCCGAGCCCGTGCGCGAAACGATCAGTCCTTCCGAGGTCAGGCGTTCGAACACGGCCATCGCCGTCGTGCGCGAAATGTCCAGTTCCTTCGCCAGCGTCCGGCTGGAGGGCAGCCGCCTGCCAGCCGGCAGGTCGCCGGAGGTGATCAGCTGGCGTATCGCGCCATAGACCTGGGTGGTGATGGACTTGTCCAGGGAACGGTCGACGGCGATCGAAAACAGCAATTCACCTGAGGACCTCTTTACCATTCCGTCTCCCTCAAGAGCCTGACCGAAAGCCGCGGGCGACAGGCGCGCCTCCGCCTCGGCGATTTTCACTTCGGGCCCAGGCAGCAGCCGCAAATTTCACCGAGGCAGGAGATAACCGGCTTTCCGATTTTTCGAAAGTGGACCTTACCGCGCATGGCGGGATCTCCTAGTCCAAGCGCCTATCATTGGCTCGCTTTCCGAGGACCTCCGGACTTGAAGATCAAACGCATAGAGACCTTCGCAAACCAGTTTGTCGGCTTCGTCCGTATTACGGCCGAAGATGGCGCCCAGGGCATCGGGCAGGTCTCGACCTACAATTCCGACATCACCTCGGCCGTGCTGCACCGGCAGGTTGCGCCTTACGTGCTCGGCGTCGAGTTCGACGACATCGACGCGCTGACCGACAGGGTGATCGAGCGCGAGCACAAGTTCCCCGGTTCCTACATGAAGCGGGCGCTCGGCGGCCTCGATACCGCGATCTGGGACCTGCGCGGCAAAATGGCCGGCTTGCCGGTCGTCAGCCTGCTCGGCGGCACGCCGGGCAAGCTGCGCACCTATGCGTCGTCCATGAAGCGCGATATTACGCCGGCTGACGAAGCCGAGCGCTTCAGGCGCCTGCGCGACCAATTCGGCTTCGACGCCTTCAAGTTCCGCATCGCCGCCGAATACGGCCACGACGTGGACGAATGGGAGGGCCGCACCGAAGAAATCGTGCCCACCATTCGCAAGGCGCTGGGCGACGAGGTCTCGCTTCTGGTCGACGCCAACAGCGGCTTCTCGCCCAGGCGCGCCATCGAGGTTGGCAAGCTGCTGAAGGACAACGGCATCGAGCATTTCGAGGAGCCGTGCCTCTACTGGGAACTGGAGCAGACCAAGCAGGTCACCGACGCGCTCGACATCGCGGTCACCGGCGGCGAGCAGGATTGCGAAATTCCGACCTGGCGCCACATGATCGAGATGCGCGCCGTCGACATCGTTCAGCCCGATATCCTCTATCTCGGCGGCATCAGCCGCACCCTGCGCGTGTGCGACATGGCGCGCGCGGCCGGCCTGCCGGTCACGCCGCACAGCGCCAATCTCGGCCTGGTGACGCTGTTCACCATGCATCTGCTGCGCGCCGTCGAGGGCGCCGGCAAATATCTGGAATTCTCGATCGAGGGGCCGGACTACTACCCCTGGCAGGAAGGCCTGTTCGTCAAGTCGCCCTACACGGTCGAAGACGGCATGGTCACCGTTTCGGACGAGCCGGGCTGGGGCGTGGAGATCGACCCCGAATGGCTTGCCAAGTCCAGCTATCAGATCAGCGAGGTTTAGTGGTGGTCGACGTGTCCACGAGTGCTGCTGCATTTTCCGATTCGCTGCCGTCGGCGCATTTCATCGATGGCGAGTGGCGCAAGCCGCAGTCCGGGAACCTGATGGAAACCTTCGATCCCGGCCGCGCCGAGCCGCATGCCCGGTTCGCGGCGGGCACCGCCGAGGACGTCGCCGAGGCGGTCGCTTCGGCCAAGCGCGCGCAGCGCGGCGAATGGCGCAAGACGACGCCGGCCGAGCGCGGGCGCATTCTGATGCGGGCGGCGGAGCTTCTCCGCCAGAACGCCGAGCGGCTCGCCATGGCCGAGGTGCTGGACAGCGGCAAGACGCTTGGCGAAGCGCGCGGCGACGTGCGCGGCTCGGCGCGCGCGTTCGAATATTACGCGGGCGCGGCCGACAAGCACGAGGGCAAGACCTATCCGCTCGGGCAGGACTACACCTCCTATTCGATCGAGGAGCCTATCGGCGTCACAGCCCATATCGTGCCGTGGAACTATCCGCTGTCGACGGCGTGCCGCTCAATCGCGCCGGCCTTGGCTGCCGGCTGCACCGCCGTGGTGAAGCCCGCCGAGCAGACGCCGATGACGGCGCTGCTTCTGGCCGAGATCCTGGTCCAGGCCGGCCTGCCGCGCGGCGTCTGCAACGTGGTCACCGGAACCGGCATTGCGGCCGGCGCCCCGCTGGTCTCGCATCCGGATGTCCGCCACGTCACTTTCACCGGCTCGACCGTCACCGGCATCAACGTCATGAAGGCGGCGGCGCAGAATGTGGCCTCCGTGACGCTCGAGCTCGGCGGCAAGTCGCCGAACATCGTGCTGGCCGACGCCGACATCGAGCTGGCGCTCGACAATGTCGTAGGCGCGATCTTCGAGAATGCCGGGCAGATCTGCTCGGCCGGCTCGCGGCTCGTCATCGAACGCTCTATCCATGCCGAATTCATCGAAAAGCTCGTCGCGCGGGCTCGCGCCCTGCGCTTGGGCCATGGGTTGACTGGAGGGGTCAATTTCGGCGCCATCAATTCGGCCGAGCATCTGGCCAAGGTGGCTTCTTACGTCGAGGGGGCCAAGGCCCGCGGCATCAGCATCGCCACCGGCGGCAACGTCGCCGCGGACCCGGCCACCGGCAAGGGCTGGTTCTTCGAGCCGACCGTCCTGGACGACGTGAAATGGGACGACCCGGTCGTCCAGGAGGAAATCTTCGGGCCGGTGCTGGCGGTGCAGGTCGTAGACAGTGCGGTGGAGGCGGTCGAAGCAGCCAATTGCACCGACTACGCGCTCGTCGCAGGGCTCTTCACCAAGGACCTGACCAAGGCGCTTCGCATCGCCCGCGATGTCGACGCCGGTCAGGTCTATGTGAACGAGTATTTTGCCGGCGGCATAGAGACGCCCTTCGGTGGCAACCGCCGCTCTGGCATCGGCCGGGAAAAGGGCCTAGTAGCCGTCACCAGCTACTGCAAGACCAAGGCGGTCTCGATTCGCATCTGAGGTCACACGCAGCCCCAAGCGGCATCATCTTTGATTGAAAGTGGACCTTATAACCCCCGGCGGCCTTTCGCATAGTGGCCGCCGGGAGACAGGCCGACATTTTGCTCGGCCTCAAAATCAAGGCGGGAGAGAGTAATGATTTTGAAAAAACTGGTTACGGCGCTGGTCGGCGCCACCGCGCTCATGGCCGTTTCGAACGGCGCAAGCGCCGAAACGCTCCGCATTCTCACCTGGGGCGGCTATGCGCCGGACAACGTCATCCAGCTCTTCGAGAAGGAATATCCGGACGTCAATGTCGAGGTGACGCTTTCCAACAACGAGGAAATCATCGCCAAGCTGCGCGCCACCGGCGGCGCCGGTTTCGACCTGGCCCAGCCCAGCCACGACCGCATCTTCGCGGCGCAGCAGGAATACGACATCTACAAGCCGCTCGATCTGTCCAAGGTCAACACATCCGACATGCAGGAAAACCTGCTCGAAGCGGTCAAGGCCAACACCACCATCGACGGCAACGTCTACGCGGTCCCGCATCAGTGGGGCACCTCCGGCCTGGTCGTCGACGTCAGCAAGGCGCCGAACATCAAGGACTGGGGCGATCTGTGCGATCCGGCATACAAGGGCCGCACCTCGATGCGCTTGAAGCGCACGGTCCTGCTCGGCATGGCCTTCTCGCTCGGCAAGGACCCGTTCGCGCTCTACGCCGACAAGGCTGCCTACCAGACGATGCTCGACGAGGTCACTGAAAAGATGATCGCCTGCAAGAGCAACGTGAAGACCTACTGGAATGGCGGTGACGACCTGTCGACGCTGCTGCTTTCGGGCGAAGTCGTTGCTTCCGAGGCCTGGGACTCGACCGCCTTCAAGCTCTACGGCCAGAACAGCAACCTGGTCTACGTTCCGCCCAAGACCGGCGCTCTCGCCTGGATCGACACCTTCGTCATCCCGCGCAAGGGCAAGGCCGATGACGCCGCCTACAAGTGGATCAACTTCGTCATGCGTCCCGACATCGTCAAGCTGATGTCGGATTCGACGGGCGCGATCTCGGCCGTCAAGGGCGGCGTCGATCTCCTGCCCGACGACAAGAAGGAAGCCGTGAAGGTTGCCTTCGACGACGCGGCGCTTGCCAACCTGAAGTTCTTCGCCAACATCCCGGCGGGACTGGAGGATATCGAGGGCAAGGCGCTGGAGCGCATCAAGGCCGCTACCTCCAACTAAGCGACCTGACACCGATATGGCCCGCAGGCGAGAATGATCTTCTCCCTGCGGGCTGTGGAATTTTTAGCCGGCAATTGGCGAGCACCCCATGCACGATCTTCAATGCGAGAGCCTGACCAAGCGGTTCGGCCAGCATATCGCGGTCAATGACGTTTCCTTCGACGTCCCGCGCGGTTCGTTCTTTTCGATCCTTGGTCCTTCCGGTTGCGGCAAGACGACCCTGATGCGCATGATCGCCGGGTTCGAAACGCCCACCAGCGGCGATATCCGCATCAAGGGCGCTTCGGTTCTGTCCACGCCGCCCAACAAGCGCAGCGTCAAGATGGTGTTCCAGCACCTGGCGCTGTTCCCGATGATGAATGTCGGCGAAAACATCGCATATGGCCTGCGTTGCCGCAGCGAGAACAAGGCCGATATCGGCCGCAAGGTGGCGGCCGTTCTGGACCGCATCGGGCTGCCGGGGGTGGCCGAAAAGCAGGTCTCGCAACTGTCGGGCGGGCAGAGGCAGCGCATCGCGATCGCCCGCTGCATGGTGCTGGAGCCTGACGTGCTGTTGCTCGACGAGCCGCTCGGCGCGCTCGACCTGAAGCTGCGCGAGCGCATGAAGATCGAGCTGAAGCTCCTGCAGAACCAGTTCAACACCACCTTCCTCTACATCACGCACGACCAGTCGGAAGCGCTGGTCATGTCCGACAATGTGGCGGTCATGAATGCGGGCCGCTTCGAGCAGATCGGCTCGCCGCAGGAGCTCTATAACAATCCAGGCTCAGGCTTCGTCGCCGGCTTCGTCGGCGACAGCAATCGCTGGCAGGGCCGCGTGACGGCCCTTTCCAACGGCGAGGCACGGGTCGAGCTCGATGCCGGCGGCGAGGTCGTCGCCATGGCCGGCGACGGCAAGGTGGCCGCCGGTGCGAAGGTCGAGGTGTTCGTCCGCCCCGAAACCATTTCGATCGGCGAGGGCAGGGACGGCAATCGCCTGTCCGGCACGGTCGACAGCCTGCTGTTCAACGGCGCCAACAGCCGCGTGCTGGTGCGCACCGCGGGCGGCAGCCTCATCGAAGTGGGGCACGCGGTGATGGACGGCTCCTCGCCGATCAGGCCGGGCGACACGGCCGACATTTCCTGGCGGCGCGACCACAGCCTGTGCTTCAGCGTGGCGGGATAAGACCATGCCCCGCTCCGACGCCGGCAAACTGTCCCTTATTCTTCTGTTCATGCCGTTCGCACTGTGGATGGCGCTGCTGATCATCCTGCCGCAGATCGGCATCGGCTACCTCTCGCTGCGCGAGAAGCTGGGGCCGGGCCAGTACACTTTCAGCTTCGCCAACTACGCCGACTTCCTGGGCGAGCCCGTCTACTGGAACACGCTGCTTCGCACCGCCTGGATGTCGGTCCTGGTGACGATCTTGGCGCTGTTCGTGGGCTTTCCAGTGGCCTACTACATCGCCAAGATCGCCAGGCAGCGTTCGCGTGCGGCGCTGTTCCTGATGTGCCTCATCCCGCTCTGGGTCAGCGACCTGGTGCGCGCGTTTGGCTGGATCGTGCTCCTGCGCGAGACGGGGCTCATCTCCAGCTTCCTGCAGGATATCGGCCTGATCGGCGGCCCGGTGGAGCTGCTCTACAACGACATCACGGTCGTCGTCGGTCTGGTCTATACGGTCGTCCTGTTCATGATCGTGCCGCTGGTGTCGACGCTGGACGGCATGGACAATTCCATGCTCGAGGCCGGCTACAATCTGGGCGGCAGCCGCTTCACCGTGTTCCGCCGCATTGTCGTGCCATATGCGATGCCCGGCATCGTGGCCGGCTGCATCATAGTCTTCATGCTGACGGCCGGCAGCTATCTCACCCCCATCCTGCTCGGCGGCAAGAACAGCATGTGGTTCACCGAACAGATCTACGAGCAGTTCGTGACCCGCTACAACTGGGAATCGGGCGCGACCTTCGGCGTGCTGCTGCTGGCGTTCACTTCCTTCGTCGTCTGGCTTGGCCTGCGCCTGACCGGCCAGAGCCTGGCCTCCACTGTCGCGAAGGACTAACGCCATGAACGTTGCCGCACCTCAGTCAAACGTCCTGCGCTGGATCTATGGCGGGTATATGCTCGCCTTCTTCCTCTACCTGGCGGCGCCGCTCACGGCGGCGGCGATGTTTGCCTTCAACGATTCGCTGTTTCCGGCGCTTCCGTGGAAGGGCTTCACTCTGGACTGGTTCTTCGGCACCACCGAGCCCAAGCTTGGCATGTTCCACGACCGGCGGCTCATGGAGGGCCTGCGCAACTCGTTCTATATCGGCGTGATCGTGTCGGCGCTGTCGGTGGTGGTTGGCACCTGCAATGCCTTCCTGTTCGAGCGCAAGCAGTTTCCCGGCAAGAGCGTGCTCTATGTGCTGATGATCGTGCCGCTGGTCATCCCCGGCGTCATCCTCGGCATCTCCATCCTGGTCTTCGCCAGCATGATCGCCAACGGCGTGGAAGACACGCTCAACCTGGAATGGGATTTTTTGCGCCCCGGCACCTTGCTCGTCGTGCTCGGCCAGTTCTCCTTCCTGGTCACCATCACTTCGCTGGTGATCGCGGCGCGCCTGCGCAAGTTCGACGTGGCGCTGGAAGAGGCGGCGCTGAACCTGGGGGCTTCGCGCCTGCGGGTGCTGCGCACGGTGACCTTGCCCTATCTGGCGCCGGCATTGTTCTCGGCCTTCGTGGTGGCGTTCCTCGTCTCCTTCGAGAACTTCAACACCACGCTGATGCTCGTCGGCTCCGACGCGCCGCTGACCATCACCATGTATGACCGCATGGTCAAGGTCGGCTCCACCCCGGTTCTCAACGCGGTGTCGGTCTTCCTGATGATCGGCTCCGGCCTGCTGGCGCTGCTCAGCATCGTCGCCCAGCGCGGCAAGCCAGCCAGTTGAACCCGGCGGCGGCCTATGTAGCCGCCATGCCGCCGAATGCATCCGCAAGGGCGCATTCCACTACCGGATCGCCCCGCTTGGCGCGGGCGGTCCGTTCTTTTTTCGAGAATATCGGCCTGCCGCGTGTGCCGGCCCGTTCCTACCAATTACCGATTGTTCCCGGCCGGAAATGCGCCGACAATGCTCATGACTGGGCTTCCCGTCCGCGTGCTGCGCTGTCTCGGCAGGACTTGCCGTCTCGTCGGCGGCCCGCGAGCGCCTCGCGCCAGCCTTCCCTTTGCCGCCCCGCCGGCGGCGAAGCTTCTCCGAGCGAACCGGCAGCCATGCCGGCCCGGCGCCGCGGAGGGAACCGGAGGCAACCCGCATGAACGTCGCTGCAAGCAAGGGGCGCTCAGCCTCTCTGTATTCGGTGCTCCATCGCTCCCGCACCATCGCCAAGCCCGGCTTCAGTCGCTGGATGGTGCCGCCGGCCGCCTTGTGCGTGCATCTGTGCATCGGCCAGGCCTATGCCTTCAGCGTGTTCAACCTGCCGATGACGAAGCTGATCGGCATCACCGAGTCGGCGCCAGGCGACTGGAAGCTGACCCAACTCGGCTGGATCTTTTCGCTGGCGATCTTCTTCCTCGGCGTCTCGTCGGCCGTGTTCGGCCGCTGGGTGGAGGAGGGCGGCCCACGCCGCGCAATGGCAACCGCGGCCATCTGCTGGGCCGGCGGTTTCCTCATCTCCGCCTTCGGGGTCTATATCCACGCGCTGTGGGTGATCTATCTCGGCTATGGCGTGCTGGGCGGCATCGCGCTCGGCATCGGCTACATCTCTCCAGTTTCCACGCTGATCCGGTGGTTCCCCGACCGCCCCGGCATGGCAACCGGCATGGCCATCATGGGCTTCGGCGGTGGTGCGCTCATCGCCTCGCCGCTGTCGGTGTGGCTGATGAAGGAGTTTTCCACCCCCACCCATGTCGGCGTGATGGAAACCTTCGTCGTGCTCGGCATCGTCTATTTCATCTTCATGATGGTGGGTGCCGCGATCGTGCGGGTGCCCGCACCTGGGTGGAAGCCCGAAGGCTATGAGGCGCCGACGCAGGCCACCAAGCTCATCACCCGCAACGACGTCTATGTCTATGATGCGCTGAAGACGCCGCAGTTCTGGCTGATCTGGTGGATCCTGTGCCTCAACGTCACCGCCGGCATCGGTGTGCTCGGCCAGGCCTCGGCCATGAGCCAGGAGATGTTTCCCGGCCGCGTCACCGCGGTTGCGGCGGCGGGCTTCGTGGGCCTGATGAGCCTGTTCAACATGGGCGGCCGCTTCGTCTGGGCCTCCACTTCCGACTATATCGGCCGCAAGAACACCTATTTCGTGTTCATGGTGCTGGGTTTCATCCTCTATTGCACGGTGCCCTACACCGGCAGGATCGGCAGCGTGGCGGGCTTCGTGCTGTGCTTCCTGATCATCATCAGCATGTATGGCGGTGGCTTCTCCACGGTGCCTGCCTATCTGAAGGACATGTTCGGCACGCGCTATGTCGGCGCCATCCACGGCCTGCTGCTGACGGCCTGGTCGGCTGCGGGCATCTTCGGCCCGGTGCTGGTCAACTACATCCGCGAATACAACATCAGCCACGGCGTGCCCAAGGCGCAAGCCTACAACGTCACCATGTACATCATGGCCGGGCTGCTGGTCATAGGCTTCATCTGCAACCTGCTCGTCAAGGCGGTGGACGCCCGCTACCACATGAAGAACGGGGTGCGCCCGGTGCAGACGGCAACGGAACGGCAATAGGAGAGCCGCCATGGACAAGAGCGAACGCAGCGGCACCACCACGCTGGAGCTCGTGCTGGCCTGGGGGTTCGTCGGCATTCCCCTGCTTTGGGGCGTCTCGCAAACCCTTCTGGATGCCCTGAAGCTGTTCCAGTAGACGCGCGGAGGCCGCGTCAGCTGGAAAAGCGGATCTGCCCGGCGGGGGAAACGTCATAGCCGGTCAGTTCGGCGGCGCGGCGGGCAGGGACGTCGCTCGCCAGAAAGGCGGTGAGCGCCTGGAGCGGCTGCTGGAAATAACTGCGCTGGCGCATCAGCAGGTCGAAATTCTCCCAGGCGAGCGGCATGAAGTCGAGCCCCGCGCCCCGAGCCGCGGCACGGGAGGCCACGCCGCAATCGGCCGCGCCAGTGCGGATGGCAACGGCCAGGTCCGGCCCGGTCAGGCGAGGCCGCTCCAGGCTGTTCAGTTCCGCCGGCGTTGCGCCCAGCCTTGCCAGCAGTGCTTCCAAAAGCATCTGCGCGCCCGCACCCTTCTGACGGAGCGCCATCTTCGCGCCGGAGCCAAGAACATCCTCCAGCGACTGCAGGGCCTTCGGGTTGCCCGGCGGCAGCAAAAGCCCCTGCTCGCGCCGCGCGAAACCCACCAGCACGGCGTCGTGCAGGCGCGGCATGGCGCGCACGGCCTCGACGTTGGGGTCGCCGCTTTCGTCGCCGTCATGGAAGTGGATCGCGGCTGCCATGGCCTCGCCACGCAGCAGGCGCTCGACGCCGCTTCCAGTGCCTTCGGCCAGCGTTGCCAGCCCCGAGCCTGACTGGCGCAGGCACCATTCCAGAAGATCGTCCTGGCTGCCGCCGACGATGGGCGGCGGCTCGGAGGCCATGCCGGCCGGGCGCATCAGCCCCGACAGCACCCAGCGGTCCAGCTCGTGGCGCGGAAACAGCCACTTGCCGGTGACCTTGCTGCACGGGATCGCGCCTTCGGCGACCAGCTCGTAGAGCTTGCGTTCGCCGATGCGCAGATAGTCCGCCGCCTCGCCCGTCGTCAAAAACTCCATCCTGCATTTCTATGCATATTCCTGCGTACTTTCAACAATTTGACAGTTGCGAAATTCTTGCGGACAAAATGTTGGCAGGAGGCGGTTATGCCCGATGGTCTGGGTGCCTGGCAGCTCATCGTCAGCGGCGATGCGACGCTGTTCGCCATCGTCCGGCTGTCGCTCGCCGTCAGCCTCTCGGCGGTAGCCATCGCCGCACTCGTCGGCCTGCCGCTCGGCGCGGTGCTGGCGCTGACGCGCTTCCCGGGGCGCACTGCGCTTATCGTGCTCCTCAACGGCTTCATGGGCCTGCCGCCGGTCGTCGTGGGCCTCGCCGTCTACCTGCTCCTGTCGCGCTCGGGGCCGCTCGGGGTCTACGGCATATTGTTCACTCCGCTCGCCATGGTCGTCGCGCAGGCGCTGCTTGTGCTCCCGATCATCGCTGCGCTGGCGCGACAGACCATCGAGGACCTGTGGCGCGAATATCGCGACGAGCTCACCGCCATGGATGTCGGCCCGGCGGTACGCGTCGCAACGCTGTTGTGGGACAGCCGGTTCAGCCTGCTCACGGCGCTTCTCGCCGGCTTCGGCCGCGCCGCAGCCGAGGTCGGCACGGTGATGATCGTGGGCGGCAATATCGACGGCTTCACCCGCACCATGACCACGGCCATCGCGCTGGAGACCTCCAAGGGCAACCTGCCTCTCGCCATGGGCCTGGGCTTCGTCCTCATCGGCCTCATCCTGGCCATCAACGCCGCGGCCTGGGGTGTGCGCGTATGGTCCGAACAGCGGGCGGGCGGGTGATGCGGGCCTCCCTCAGCGACCTGCCGCTGACGCTCGACAATGTGACGCTGCGCGTGGGCGAAACCACGATCCTGGATCGCATCAGCCTGTCGATAGACCCCGGCGCGCCAACACTGGTGATCGGCCCCAACGGGGCGGGCAAGAGTTCTCTGCTGCGCGTGTGCATGGGCCTTGTCCGGCCCAGCGAAGGCGCCGTCACCTGGGGCGGCCGCAGCGAGGCGCGCCCGCGGCGCCGCGCATTCCTGTTCCAGCGCCCGGTCATGCTGCGACGGTCGGTGGCCGGCAATGTCGCCTATGCGCTGGCCCGGGCCGGCTGCCCGCGCGCTATGCGCGGTCGGCGAACGGAGGAGTTGCTCGACCGCGTGGGCCTGCTCGGCCATGCGGCCCGTGCGGCGCGTTCGCTGTCGGGCGGCGAGCAGCAGAAGCTGGCGCTGGCCCGCGCTCTGGCGCGCGACCCCGAGTTGCTGTTCCTCGACGAGCCGACCGCCAATCTCGACCCGGCCGCCACGCGCGGCGTGGAGGAGATCGTGCTGGCCGCGGCCGCTTCGGGCATCAAGATCGTCATGGCCTCGCACGATCTCGGCCAGGTGCGCCGTCTGGCCGGCGAGGTGCTTTTTCTTGTGCGCGGCCGCCTGCGAGAGCAGGGCGCGGCCGAAGAATTCCTTGATCATCCGTCCACGCCGGAGGCCGCCGCCTTCCTGCGCGGCGACCTCGTTCTGTGACCTTTTCTTCAACCGCTGAAAATGGAGTTTCCGATGCTGCGCCGAGCCTTCCTTTTCTGCCTGTCCGCCCTGTTCCTCCTCGCCGCGGGTTCTGCCGCCGCGCTCGCCGAGGAACGCTCCATAATCGTCGCCTCCACCACCTCCACGCAGGATTCCGGCCTGTTCGGGCACATATTGCCGCTGTTCAAGGAAAAGACCGGCATCGACGTGAAGGTCGTGGCGCAAGGCACCGGCCAGGCGCTGGACACCGCACGGCGCGGCGACGCCGACGTGGTCTTTGTCCACGCCAAGGCGCAGGAGGAAAAATTCCTGGAGGAAGGATTTGGCATAAAACGCTTCGACGTCATGTACAACGACTTCGTGCTGGTCGGCCCCAAGAGCGATCCGGCGGGCGTTGCCGGCGGCAAGGACATCGTCGCGGCGCTGAAGGCGATCGAGCAGAAGCAGGCGCCCTTCGTCTCTCGCGGCGACAAGTCGGGCACGCACTCGGCCGAGCTAAAGCTCTGGAAGGATGCCGGCATCGACATCGACGCCGCCAGAGGCCCCTGGTACCGCGAGATCGGCCAGGGCATGGGTGCCGCGCTCAACACCGCCGCCGCCATGAACGCCTATGTACTGTCCGACCGAGGCACCTGGCTGTCCTTCAAGAACCGCGGCGACCTCGAGATCGCGGTGGAAGGCGACAAGCGCCTGTTCAACCAGTATGGCGTCATGCTGGTCAATCCGGCCAAGCATCCCAATGTGAAGGCCGATCTCGGCCAGGCCTTCGTCGATTGGCTGATCTCGCCGCAAGGGCAGCAGGCAATCGCCGCCTACAAGATCGGCGGCCAGCAGCTTTTCTTCCCCAACGCGGGCAAGGGTTCCTGACCGCAAGGCTGCCGTTGCAAATCGCGCCCATCATGGCTCATCATGGGCCATGATGACCGCCCGTCCGCAAGTCACTGCGCTGACCGGCGTCGAGGCAGCACTTGAGCTGCTGCTCGACGGCCTCGAGCCGGTCGTGCCGGTGGAAGTGCCGTTGGCCGAAGCGCTGGGCCGCATTGCGGCCGGGATGCCGCCGCTCAAGCAAGGTCTGCCTGAAACCGACGAAGCGGCAGCCGATGGCTGGGCCTTTGCAGCGGGCGATCTGGTGGGTGCGTCTTCCTATTCGCCGGTGATGCCCGCAAATGAGCCGCGCTGGGTCGAAGTTGGACAGCCCATGCCCAAGGGGTGCGACTGCGTCATCGAGCCGGGACTGGTCGAGACCGTGGGGTCGCTGGTTCAGGTTCTGGCAGATGCCGTTCCGGGGCAGGGCGTGCGTCGCTCCGGGCAGGACATCGCAGCCGGCCAGCCGCCGGTCACCGCTGGCCGCGCGATTTCGCCCTACGACCTACTGCTTGCCAGACGCGCGGGCATGGAGCGCCTGCCGGTGCGGCGGCCGTCGTTTCGCATCATCGATGTCGCCGCCAGCGATGGCGGCACGGCCACCACCGAACTGATCTCCGAGTTGGGGCGCGCAGCCGGCGGCTGGCTGGTCGGCATCGAGGCCGTCGCGCGCGATGCGGTGTCCATCGCCGAAGCGCTCGATGCGGAACCCGCCGACCTCATTCTCCTTGTCGGTGGCACGGGGCAGGGGCGCCACGACGAAACGGCGATGGCGCTGACCCGGCGCCATGCCCTGGCCGCGCACGGCATTGCGCTTGAGCCGGGACGCAACGCAGTCGTCGGCCAGTTTGGGAAAACGCCGGTCGTGGCCCTGCCCGGTGCGCCGGACCAGGCGCTTGCGGTCTGGCTCACTCTTGCGCTGCCGGTGCTCGACCGCCTCTCGGGCCGCCTGCCACGCGAAGGGCTTACCCTGCCGCTGGCACGAAAGATCGCCTCCATCGTCGGGGTCACGGAAATCGTGCTGCTGAAGCGCGAAAGTGCGTCCTGGCTACCGCTCGCCACCGGCGTCTTGCGCCTGCATGGCATCGCGGAAGCCGACGCCTGGCTGGCCGTGCCGGCCGCCAGCGAAGGTTTTTCCGCCGGCACGGAAGTCACGGCATTTCCTCTGCGCGATTGGACCGCTTCATGAGCAAGCCCGGCCCGGCTCCCCGCCCCGATATCGAGCAGGAGCAGTTCTTGACCATCCTGTCGCGCGAGGAAGCGCTGTCGCGCTTCGAGGCGGCACTGTTTCCGCGCCCCATCGCGATGGAGCAACGCCCGCTTGCCGATGCGCTGGGGCTGGCGCTGGCTGAAGACGTCGTTGCGCCCATCGACGTGCCGCCCTTCGACCGCGCCAATGTCGACGGCTTTGCCGTGCGCTCGGCCGACCTTGCCGAAGCCGGCGAGGCGCGCGCCGTGCGGCTGGCGCTCAATGACGAGCGCATCGCTTGCGGCATCGAACCTGCCCTGCCGGTGCTCGGCGGCACCGCCACGCCGATCTCCACCGGCGGCCCCATTCCGCGCGGCGCCGATGCCGTCGTCATGGTCGAGCACACCGAGCCGGCCGGCGAGGGCATCGCGGTGCGGCGCGCGGCAAGCCCCGGCCAGTTCATCTCCTATGCCGGCTCCGACATCGCCCGCGGCGAGACGCTGCTGCGCGCCGGCACCCTGATCGGCTCGCGCGAGATCGGCATGCTCGCCGCCAGCGGCATCGCTGTCGTGCCGGTGGCGCAGAAGCCGAAGGTGGCGGTGTTTTCCACCGGCGACGAGCTCGTGCAGCCCGGCATGCCGCTGCCGCCCGCCGGCATCTTTGACACCAACGGCGCCATCGTTTCGGCAGCGGTTGCCGAAAATGGCGGCGAGCCGGTGTTCCTCGGCGCCTTCCCGGACGACGAGCCGACGCTGGAAGCGGCCATGCGCGAGGCGCTGGCCGGCCATGACATGCTCATCCTTTCGGGCGGCACCTCCAAGGGCGCGGGCGATGTCACCCACCGCATCGTCGCGCGGCTGGGAAAGCCAGGCATCATCGCCCATGGCGTGGCGCTCAAGCCAGGCAAGCCGCTGTGCCTCGCCGTCTGCGACGGCAAGCCGGTGGTCATCCTGCCGGGCTTCCCCACCTCGGCCATGTTCACCTTCAACGACATGATCGTGCCGGTGCTGCGCCGCATGGCCGGCCTGCCGCCGCGCTCGGATGCCCATGTCGCGGCCACCGTGCCGCTGCGGGTCCCTTCCGAACTCGGCCGCACGGAATTCGTCATGGTCTCGCTGGTGGAGGGGCAGGAGGGGCTGGTCGCGTATCCCACCGGCAAGGGCTCGGGAGCCATCACCTCTTTCGCGCAGGCCGACGGGTTTGTGCGCATCGAGGCGCTGGCAGATCATCTTCCGGCGGGCGCTGCGGTCGAGGTGACGCTGTTCACGCCGCAGCTCCATGTGCCCGATCTCGTCATCATCGGCAGCCATTGCACCGGGCTCGACCGCGTGCTGGCGCCGCTGGCGCGGCAGGGGTTTTTGGTCCGCTCGCTTTCGGTCGGCAGTCTTGGGGGGCTGGCAGCGGCCCGGCGCGGCGAATGCGATCTCGCGCCCATCCACCTCTTCGACGAGAAGACGCAGAGCTATAACGAGCCCTTCCTGTCGCCCGGCCTCGAACTGGTGCCGGGCTGGCGGCGCATGCAGGGCTTTGTCCATCGCAGGCACGACATGCGCTTCGAGGGCCTTTCGGCCGAGGGAGCGGTGAAGGCAGCCCTTGCCGACCCCGCCTGCCTGATGGTCAACCGCAACCAGGGTGCAGGCACGCGCATCCTCATCGACGCGCTGCTCGCCGGCGCGCGGCCGGACGGCTACTGGAACCAGCCGAAATCGCACAATGCGGTGGCTGCCGCGGTGCTGCAGGGCAGGGCGGATTGGGGCGTCACCATCGCCCCGGTGGCGAAAGCCGCCGGGCTCGGCTTCATTCCTCTGACGGAAGAGCACTACGATTTCGCGCTGGTGTCAGTGCGGCGCGAGCGGCCGGCGGTGCAGGCATTCTTGTCTGCGCTGCATTCGCCCGAGGTTCGGCAGGCGCTGGAGGCAGCGGGTTTCAGACCGGCCTAGCGCGCCCGCCCGTACCGCAGGCGCGCTGGGGTGTGCGTCCCTTACTTGACGACCAGCACCGGCACCTTGCTGTGGGTCAGGACTTCCAGGGTCTGGCTGCCCAGAAGCATGCGGCCAAGCCCGCGCCGGCCATGCGAGGCCATGACGATCAGGCTGCACTCCTTCGCCTCGGCGGTGGCGAGTATGGCTTCGGCCGGCGTGCTGTCGTCGGCGTGGATCGTCTCGGCCGTCACGCCCATCCTGTCGGCGGCTTCCTTGGCCGCGCCAAGCACCTTCTCGGCGAATTCCTTGCTGCTTGCGTTATAGCTCTCGATGTCGGGCGGGCTGCCCACCCAGGCGAAGCTGCCGGCCATGCCGTAGATCGGAAAGGGCTCGGTCACGGTCATGATAGTGACCTTGCCGCCGAGGCTCTTGGCCAGCGACAGGCCGTGGTCGACGCCCTTCTGCGCCAGTTCGGATCCGTCCGTGGCGATGAGTATGTGCTTGTACATTCCCAGGTCCTCTCCTGTTGCAGGAACATCATTTCAGGGCCGGTGCCGCAGTCCTTGACATGGATCAAACACCGGATGGTCCCGCGCCCAGGGGACGCCGGGCCGATCGGCGGCCAGGCCGCTCAAAGATGCGGGTTGCGCCTGCGATAGCGCGCCACAAGGGCGTCGTTCACCTCCTTGGCGCCCTGCATGTTGGCGCTGAGATAGATCGGCGCGTCGGAGCCGGCGGAAGCCAGGCGCGCGGCGACTTCGGCGAACATGGCGTTCATCATCGCCGCGCCCACCGAGGTCGAGATCGGCCCGACGCGCAACTCGCTGCCCGGCACATCGACGATGGCGTCGCCGGCCGGCGCGCCGTTGTCGAGCACGATGTCGGCAATGTCGGCGATGCGCGGGCGGCCCTGCGCCGCCTGGCTGGAATAGGCCTCGGAAGTCACCGCAATCACGGTCGCGCCGCGCTCCTTGCCGATGCGGGCCGCTTCCACCGGGGCGGCGTTGACGCCGCTGTTGGAGATCACGATCAGCACGTCCTTTGCGCCGATCGGATAGCGCGCGAAGATCGGCGCCACCGCACCGGGAATGCGCTCGTACACCGTGCTGGCCACCGCGCCCTCGTGCAGCATCACGGCGCTCGACAGGATCGGCACGGTCAGCGCCAGCCCGCCGGCGCGGTAGTGTGCCTCCAGCGCCAGCATGTAGCTGTGGCCCGTGCCGAAGATGTAGACCAGCCCGTCATTGCGGGCGGCGCGCTCGATGGCGTCGGCCCCTGCCGCGATCGCTTGCCCGTTGTCTTCGATGAGCCGGCCGATGCGGGCCGTCAGCTCGGCGAGGTAGGCGGTGGCAATGGGCGTGGTGCTCATGGCGGGGTCCGTTTCGGGCACGGGTTGAAACCTGATGGCCGGTTCGGGGCTCGGTTCACGCCCTTTCCCGCCTAAATTGATACCAAAGTAATACCACCATGATACCAATCTAGTGCTTCACCGCAACGGGCCGCATCCGTCTAACCTTTGGCCCAGCCCGGCGAATTGACATTCCCGCAGCCAGACCCAATCTCGGACTGCCGCCGATTCGACTCAATGGTGGACAAGCAAGCACCGCCGCCGCGCCCGGTTCGGCGGGCGAGAACAAGGCAGGCATGGCGTTCCGGTTTCTTCACACGGCGGACTGGCAGATCGGCAAGCCCTTCGGTTCCATACCGGGAGATGCGGGCGCGGAACTGCGCGCCCAGCGCATCGCCACCATCGGCGAGGTCGCCCGGCTTGCCGCGGCGCGCAATGTCGATGCGGTGCTGGTCGCGGGCGACGCCTTCGACAGCAACGAGGTGCAGGATCGCACCATCCTGCGCACGCTGGATGCGCTGAAGCCCTTTTCCGGCCACTGGATCTTCCTGCCTGGCAATCATGACGCGGCGCTGGCCCACAGCGTCTGGAGCCGCCTGCGCCAGATGGGGCCGGAAGAAAACATCGTCATCGCCGACCGGCCGCAGCCGATCGAGGGCTGGGACGGCCGCGCCGTCATCCTGCCCGCACCGCTGAAGCGCCGGCGCGAATCGCTCGACCAGACCGAATGGTTCGACGCCGCAACCACGCCGGAAGGCGCTATCCGCATCGGCCTTGCCCACGGCAGCGTGGCCAACCGACTGCCGGGTGCGGCAGAGGCGAGCAACGAAATCCCGGAAGACCGGGCGCTTACCGCCGGCCTGTCCTATCTCGCGCTGGGCGACTGGCACGGCTCGCTGCAGATCGCGCAGCGTACCTGGTATTCCGGCACCCCGGAAACCGACCGCCACCGCGCCAACCGCTCCGGCTTCGTACACATCATCGAGCTCGACGGGCCGGAGGCGCCCGAGCGCGTGGAGGCCGTGCCTACAAGTCATTTCCAGTGGCATCAGGTCGAGGCCGAAATGCTCGACGGCACCTGCAATGCCGGGCTCGATGCGCTGGCGGAGCTCGAGGCGGATGCCGCGCGCCGTGTCGTTTCGCTGACGCTGAAGGGCGGCATCAGCCTTGCCGAACGCTATCAGCTCGAGATCGAGCTGGAGAAGTGGCGCAACCGTTTCCACCATCTCGACGTCGACGATCTCGGCCTGTTCGAGGAGCCGACCGACGACGATCTCGATGCGCTGGATTCGTCCGGCTTCGTGCGGCTGGCGGTCGAGCGGCTGAAGGCGCAGGCCGCCAACGATGCCGACCCGCAGGCGGCAGCCGCACGCGTGGCGCTGCGCATGATGTATGTCGACCACATGAATGGCGGGCGCTGAGATGAAGCTGCGCCGCATCGAGGTGAAGGATTTCCGCAAGCTCGGCCATGTCGTCATCGACGAACTGGGCGACGGGCTCAACGTCATCGTCGGCGACAACGAAGCCGGCAAATCGACCTTGCTCGCTGCGCTGCGGGCCGCCCTGTTCGAGCGCCACCGCGTCGGCGGCGCGGCGGCCGCCGCCATGCAGCCCTACAACCAGTCGGTGCGGCCGGAAGTTTTGGTCGAATTCGAGCGCGGCGGCGCGATTTGGACCCTGCGCAAGGCGTTCTGCCAGCGCCAGGAGGCGGAGCTCGCCGGAAATGGCGAACGCTATACCGGCGACGCGGTTGAGGAAAAACTTGCCGAGATGTTCGGCTTCACGCCGGCAAGCTCAGGCGGCACCAAGCCGCAGGAGCATCACGGCGTGTTCGGTCTCTTGTGGGTCGAGCAGGGCATGTCGCACCGGCAGCTGGGCATCGGCGCCGGCCGCAACCATCTGGCGTCGGCGCTGGAGCGCGAGATCGGCCAGGTTACCGGCGGCGAGCGCGGCCGCGCCCTGCTGGCGGCGGCAGAGGCGCGCAGGGACCAGTTCTGGGACAAGCGCGGCAACGCGCGCGGCGAATTCAAGGCGCTCGCCGTCCAGCTCGACGCCGACCGCCAGGAACTGGCCGACCTGAAAAGGCGGATGGCCGAGCATGACGAGCGGGTGTCCAAACTCGCCGGCATCCAGAACATCCTCGCCCGCTACCGCCGCGACGACACGCTGGAGGCAAGCCGCAAGCGCGCCACTGCCGCCCGCCAGGCTGCCGCCGCCGTTGCGGGTCTAGAGGAAGCGCTGCGTGCCGCCGAAGGCGCGGTCGAGCGTGCCAGGCTGAAGCTCGACGCGGCCGCCGCGCGCAACGCGGCGCGCCGGAAGCTCGTGGCCGATCTTGCGGCCGACCAGAGCGCTTCGAACGCGGCGCTGGCCGCCCGCGACGAGGCATTGGCGGCTCTAGCCCGGCTGGAGGCCGTAGCCGCCGAGGCTGCGGCCCGGCTGGACGCAGCAATGCAGGCCGAGCGGCAGGCCACGGAGCGCCTGCGCGGCATGGAGCAGGCGCTCGCCCGCCGGCAGGCGGCGCAGGCGGTGGAACGCCTCACCGGCCAACTCAAGCTTGCTGAGCAGGCCGACGATGCCCGCCGCAAGGCGCTGGCGCTTTCGCAGGCGTCCACGCTGACGGCTGAGGACGTCGCGGCGCTGGAGAAGCTGGAACGCGCCGTCGAGCAGGCGCGCATGCGGCTGGAGGCGGCCAGCGTGCGCATCACGCTGCACCCGCAAGGCGCGCAGGCCGCGCATCTCGACGGCAAGCCCGTCGAAACCGGCACGGAACTTTCGCTGTCACGCGACACAAGACTTTTCCTTGAAGGTTATGGCGAGATTGGCATCCACCCCGGCGGTGGCACGGAAGAGCTGGCGCAGGCCGCCGAAGAGGTCAGGCAAGAACTCGACAAGGCGCTGCGCCGGCTGGAACTGGCCGATGTCGCAGCCGCGCGCGCTGCGCTGCGCCAGCAGGAGGCCGCCCGTGCGGAAGTGAAGACGCATGGCGCGACGCTTGCGGCGCTCGCGCCAGCCGGCATCGAGGCGCTGCGCCAGGAACTGGCCCGCAACGCGCTGCTGGCCGAAGGCGGCGAGGCGGAGATGGAAGGCTGCGAGCCGGCTGACATCGAGGCCGCGCGGCGTGAATGCGGCGAGGCAGCGGCTGCGCTGCGCGCGATCGAGGCGGAGGCGAAGGAACGCAGCGCCGCCGTCGAGATGGCGCGGCGCGACCTCGCCGTGCGGGAGGAGCGCGTCTCGGTTGCGGAGGCGCGGTGTGCTAAGCGTCACGAAGAGTTGGCGGCCGCGCGCGCCGAGGCAGACGACAGAACCCTCGAAGAGGACTGCGTGCGCGAGGACCAGGCCTTCCGGCAGGCAGAACAGGCTCGTGCGGCGGCCCGATCCGCCCTCGCCGGCGCCGATCCGGAAGCCAAGCAGATCGCCCTGAAGCAGGCCGAGCAGTCGGAACGCGAGATCGAGGCCGACATCAACCGGCTCGACAATGAAAGGCGCGAGATCGAGGCCGCATTGCGCGCGCTCGGAAGGGACGGCTTGGGCGAGCAGCTTGCGCAGCTCGAAGGCCAGATCGCGCTAAGCGAAGCGCGGTTGAAGGCCATGACGCTGGAGGCGGAAGCGGCAAGGCTGCTTCATGCCACGCTGGCCGACGCCCAGCGCGAGACCAAGGACCGCTGGCTGGCGCCGGTGCGGGAGCGTTCCGCGCCCTATCTGCGCCTCATCCAGGCCGACAGCGACATCGTGCTGCACGACGAGACTTTCGAGATCGAGCAGCTGGTGCGCAATGGTGTTGCCGAGCCTTTCGGCGGCTTGAGCGTCGGCGCGCGCGAGCAGATCGCCGTCATCACCCGCATCGCACTGGCGGACATATTGCGCGAGGCCGGGCAGGAAGCCTGCATCGTGCTCGACGATGCGCTGGTCAACACCGACGAGGCGCGGCTGGAGCGCATGCATCTGGTGCTGGGTAAGGCGGCGCAGAACCAGCAGGTGCTGGTTCTCACCTGCCGCGAGCGCGACTTTCTCCAGCTCGGCGCGCCGATCCGCCGGATGTAATGCCGCAGGCCGGGCCTGCGGCAGGTTCGGCTCTGGCCATTGCCGCCGGAATTGCCTATAGGGGGCCCGCGCGGGACGGCCCGCGATTCAAGACCAACGGGGACGGCCCCATTGTTTCGGAGCACCGAAGTGATGGAAACCCCCGCCCGGCACTTTCTCGATCATCGTTTCGAAAATCCGCTGCGCGCTGCTCCGGCGCGGAAGGTCGGCGCGCGCCACCCGGCAGGCGACCTGGCCTGCACCTGGCCGAAATTGCGCGCCCGGCACCCTGCGGCGCGATCTGTGCTGCGCTCGTTGCGGATTTTCCTATCGGCGCTGCCTCCCAAGCGCCCTGCCAGCATAAAGGACCGCAAGTAAATGGCATGGATCTATCTTTTCTTCGCCGGCATCTTCGAAGTCGTCTGGGCCACGACGATGAAGCAGTCGGATGGCTTCACCAGGCTCATGCCCACGCTCGTCACCGGCGTCACAATGCTCATCAGCCTGGGGCTGCTGGCGCTGGCCCTCAGGAGCCTGCCGCTCGGCACCGCCTACGCTATCTGGACCGGCATCGGCGCCATCGGCGCATTCATCGTCGGCATCGTGGCTTTCGGCGAGGCCGCCACCTTGTTCCGCATCGTCAGCGTATCGCTCATCGTCGCGGGGCTGATCGGTTTGAAGCTCAGCTCCGGGCATTGACAGGGCCCCGGGGCTGCGTCTCGGGCGCATTTGCAAAGCTGCAACCATTGGCGTCTACTTTCGGCAACATGCCGACCGAAAATTGCATGCCGCCCTCTGCCTCAAGTCGTGCCAAGGCTTTTTTTCGATTCCGCGATCACCTAGCATCCGCCTCCTCTCTTGAAGGGGCGGAGAGCTTTTCGAGGCGTGCTGGTTTTGGCGCGTTTGGTCTTTTCGACCGCGTCTAGGAGCTTGAGTGAGAGTTTTTACTGCCAGGACTTCGCGGGGGCTCTGCCTGCTTGTCGGATTGGGTCTGTCCGCCGCGCCGGTCGCGCCGGCGGCGGCGTTCGAGCTTTTCGGCATCCACATCTTCGGAGCCAAGAAGACCGATTCGTCGGAAGACATCATCGGCGAGCCGCAAAACTATACGGTCGACTTCTCCGTCGCCGGCGGCAATGGGGACGTCGAAGCCAAGCTCAAGGGCGCTTCCACCCTTTGGAAGGATCATGAAAAACCCGCCTCGGGTGCTGCCGGCCTGCTTGCCAAGGCGCGCGGCGATTACCGCCGCCTGCTTGCTGCGCTCTACAGCGAAGGCCGGTATGGCGGCAGCATCAGCATCCTGGTAGGTGGGCGCGAGGCGACCGACCTGCCGCCCGACACCGAACTGCCCGATCCGGTGGCGGTTCGCGTCGTCGTCAATCCGGGCCCGATCTTCCTGTTCGGCGAGACCAGCATCGTCAACCGCGCTCCGCCGCCGGTGAGACCCGATGACGAGGTCGAGCAGCCGGAGCACGCCGGCTTCGCGCCGGGCGAGGTGGCTCGCTCGGGCGTCATCCTTTCCGCCGAACGGCTTGCCGTCGAGGCCTGGCGCCAGCAGGGCTATGCCAAGGCAAGCGTGGCCGACCGCCGGGTCGAGGCCGCCCACGACCGCGACGTGGTCGATGCCACGCTCACCATCGAGCCCGGCCGCATGGCCTATTACGCGCCGGTCGAGGTCGAGGGCACCGAGCGCATCGACCCGAAATTCCTCGCCTGGATGACCGGGCTGGAGCCCGGCCAGCAATACGATCCCGACGATCTCGCCCGCGCCAGCAAGCGGCTGTCGCGGCTCGACGTGTTCCGCGCCATGCGCTTCCAGGAAGGCGACGCCATCGGCGCGGACGGCCAACTGCCCATCAGCCTCATCGTGCAGGAGCGCCTGGCGCGCCGCTTCGGCATCGGCGGCAGCTATTCCACGCTCGATGGGGCAGGGGTGGAGGCCTACTGGCTGCACCGCAACCTGTTCGGCCGTGCCGAGCGCCTGCGCCTCGACGCCAAGGTGCTGGGCCTCGTCAATTCCTTCAACCCGAAGGAACTGACCTATCGGCTCGGCGCCACCTTCACCAGGCCGGGCATCTATACGCCCGATACCGACTACTACGCCTCCGTGGTGGGCGAGCG
>JAEWHN010000038.1 GCA_023387775.1 Pseudomonadota bacterium
GCATGACGCCGAGATAGAACAGCGCCTTCCATTTGCCGCGCGCATAGCGGGCCGCGTAATAGGCGATGGGGAAGGCCACGACCGCCGAGGCGAGCGTGACGCAGGCCGCCATGGTGACGGTGCGCAGGATGATGTCGATATTGGCAGCCTGGAGAAGGTCGCCATAGGTCTTCAGCGTGAACTGCCGATCGATGAGGCCGGAGAACTCATCGATCGAGAAGAAGCTCTGCAAGAGCAGCGCAAACAGCGCCCCGAGATAGACGATGCCGAGCCAGAGCAGCGGCGGCAAAAGCATCAGGAACAGCAGCAGCTTCGGCCGGCGCCAGAACGTGTCGGACAGCGCGCCGGCGATGCCGCCCCGGCTCGGCAAGATGGCGGGCGCGGCGCGCGCGGAGATGACGGCGGACGCGCTCATGACGCTTCGTCCATCAGGTGCAGGTCGGCCGGCGACCATGAGAGGCGGATTGCGGCGCCGTCGTCCGGCAGCGGCAGGCCGGCCGGCGCCACGACATGCATGCGCACGCCCTCGGCATCGACGGCGATGCGGTTGGTGGCGCCGAGGAAGCTGCGCGATTTCACCGTGCCGGACACGCCGGCTCCGGTGCTGTCGCCAAGGCGAATCTTTTCGGGCCGGAGGCTCGCCCAGCGGCGCGCGCCGCCGTGCCGGGCGACGAAATCCGGCGGCAGCACGTTGGAGGAGCCGACGAAGTCGGCGACGAAGCGTGACTGCGGCCGCTCATAAATGTCCTGCGGCGTGCCGACCTGCATGATGCGGCCGTCGTTGAACACGGCGACCCGGTCGGCCATGGACAGCGCCTCGCCTTGATCGTGGGTGACGAAGACGAAGGTGATGCCGAGCGCGCGCTGCAGGAGCTTCAGTTCCTCCTGCATGTTCTCGCGCAGCTTGAGGTCAAGCGCGCCGAGCGGCTCGTCGAGCAGCAGCACGCGGGGCTTGTTGATCAGCGCGCGGGCGAGCGCCACGCGCTGGCGCTGGCCGCCGGAAAGCTGGCCGGGCTTGCGGCCGCCGTAGCCCGGAAGCTGCACCAGCTTCAGCGCTTCTTCTGCCTGCCTGCCGCGTTCGGCGCGGGAAACGCCCTTGACCATCAGCCCATAGGCGACGTTGTCGAGCACGTTGAGGTGCGGAAACAGCGCATAGTCCTGGAACACCGTGTTGACGTTGCGGCGATAGGGCGGGACGCCCTCGGCGCGCTCGCCGAATATCCTGATGCTGCCGCCCGTCGGCTGCTCGAAGCCGGCTATGAGGCGCAGGCAGGTCGTCTTGCCCGAGCCCGAGGGGCCGAGCATGGCGAAGAACTCGCCCGGCCTGATGTCGAGATCGACCGCATCGACCGCGCGCACGGCGCCGAAGTGGCGGGAGACATTTTCGAAGGAAACGGCTGAGGTCATGCGCTTGGTTCCGTATGCTTGATATGCACCCCCTCATCATTCGGTTCGAGAACCACCTCTCCCCCTCCCGGGGAAGAGGAAGAGGTGAGTGAGGTACGCAACGCCCACCTCCCCTTGAGGGGAGGTCACGCCGAAGACGCGGGGTGGGGGTAAAGCTGAAATGCAGGTGCGAAAAGCACCCCACCCCTAACTCCTCCCCAAAAGGGGAGGGCTATCGCGTATAGAAATCGACCCCCACTCCGGTTTGCTTCGCAAACCACCTCTCCCCCGTTCGACGGGGGAGAGGAAACGCTGTCCGCAGGCCTGGCGCCCCTTCCTCTCCCCTTTTGAGGGGGAGAGGTGCCGAGCGAAGCGAGGCGGAGTGGGGGTAAGTCGTGCCATATGCGATTGCCCTGCCCACGTGTGGGAAGACAAAGGGCCTTACCGCCCGCCGATCACGGCGATGTAGTCGGAGACCCAGCGGTAATAGGGCACGCACTCGCCCTGGCTTGCGCACTTAGCCACCGGCGTGCGCCAGAACCTGATCTTGGCGAAGTCCTCGAAGCCGTTGGTCTTGCAGCCTTCGTCGCCCAGCAGCTCGTTGCCCTTACAGGCGGCCGGCACGGCCGGGTTGGAGCCGAACCAGGCGGCAAGATCGCCCTGCACCTTGGGCGACAGCGAATGCTCCATCCACATATAGGCGCAGTTGGGGTTGGCGGCCTCGGCATGCATCATGGTGGTGTCGGCCCAGCCGGTAGCGCCCTCTTCCGGAATGGTTGAGGCGATGGGCTGGCCCTCGGCCTTGAGCAGGTTGACCTGAAACGGCCACGAACCGGAGGCGACCACGCCCTCGTTCTTGAAATCGTCGACCTGGATCATGGCGTCGTGCCAGTAGCGTCCGGCCAGCGTGCGCTGCACGCGCAGCAGGTCGAGCGCTGCCTTGTACTGGTCTTCGTTCAGCTCGTACGGGTCCTTGATGCCGAGCTCGGGCTTGTGGGCCATCAGGTAATTGGAGGCGTCGGCGATGTGGATCGGCCCGTCATAGGCCTGGATGCGGCCCTTGTTCGGCTTGCCGTCGGGAAACTCCATCGGCTCGAACACGACGTTCCAGCTCTTGGGCGCTTCCTTGAAGACGTTGGAGTTGTACATCAGCACGTTGGGGCCCCACTGGTAGGGCACGCCGTAATGCACCTTGTCGACCGTGAACCAGGGCGCGTCCTGCAGGCGCTCGTCGACGGTCTTCCAGCTCGGGATGAGATCGACATTGACCGGCTGCACGCGCTTGCCGGCGACCAGGCGCAGCGAGGCGTCGCCCGAAGCGGTGACCAGGTCGAAGCCGCCCTCGTTCATCAGCGCGACCATTTCATCGGAGGTGGCGGCGGTCTTCACATTGACCTTGCAGCCCGTCTGCTTCTCGAAATCCGAGACCCAGTCATAGGCCTTGTCGGTTTCGCCGCGCTCGATATAGCCCGGCCAGGCGACGATATTGACCTGACCTTCGCCCTTGCCAAGTTCCTTGAGCATTTCCTGTGCCATGGCCTGGCTGGAAAAGCTCATCGCAACTGCGATGGCAGTACACGTCTTCAAAAACGACTTCATGTCTTCTTCTCTCCCATTGTGATGCCGCTCTGGAC
>JAEWHN010000169.1 GCA_023387775.1 Pseudomonadota bacterium
CGGCTACACCGCTGTTCAGCTCGGCGTTGGCCTGGCCAAGGTCAAGAACACGTCGAAGGCCATGCGCGGTCATTTCGCCGCTGCCTCCGTCGAGCCCAAGGCCAAGCTTGCCGAATTCCGCGTGTCGGACGAGAACCTGCTCGACATCGGCGTCGAGATCACCGTCGACCACTTCGTCGCCGGCCAGAAGGTCGACGTCACCGGCACCAGCACCGGTAAGGGTTTCCAGGGTGTCATGAAGCGCCACAATTTTGGTGGCGGCCGTGCAACCCACGGTAACTCGGTGGCCCACCGGACGCACGGTTCTACCGGTCAGCGCCAGGACCCCGGCAAGGTGTTCAAGGGCAAGAAGATGGCCGGCCACATGGGTGCAACCCGCGTGACCACTCAGAATGTCGAGGTCGTGTCGACCGACAGCGATCGTGGCCTGATCCTCATCCGCGGCGCCGTTCCGGGCACCAAGGGCGCCTGGATCCTGGTTCGCGACGCGGTCAAGGAAGCGCTGCCCGAAAACGCTCCGAAGCCGGCCGGCATTCGTGCCGCGCAGAATGAAGCTTCGGCCAAGGAAGGAGCCGAATAATGGATCTCAAGATTTCAACGCTTGGCGGCGAGGATGCCGGCAAGGTGAAACTCTCCGAGGAGATTTTCGGCCTTGATCCGCGCGAAGACATCCTCCAGCGCGTCGTTCGCTGGCAGCTCGCCAAGAAGCAGCAGGGCACCCACAAGGCCAAGACCCGCGCCGAAATCTCGCGCACGGGCGCCAAGATGTACAAGCAGAAGGGTACGGGCCGCGCCCGTCACTCTTCGGCCCGCGCCCCGCAGTTCCGCGGCGGTGGCAAGGCGCACGGCCCGGTCGTGCGCAGCCACGAGCACGACCTTCCCAAGAAGGTCCGCGCGCTTGGCCTGAAGCATGCCCTGTCGGCCAAGGCCAAGGCTTCGAACCTGATCATCGTCGATGATCTGGCTCTGGGCGAGGCCAAGACCAAGCTTCTCGTCGCGAATTTCGAGAAGCTGGGCCTGACCAACGCCCTGGTGGTGGGCGGCGCCGAGCTTGACGTGAACTTCAAGCGCGCTGCGTCGAACATCCCGAACATCGATGTCCTGCCGATCCAGGGCATCAACGTCTATGACATTCTGCGCCGCGGCACGCTGGTCCTCTCGAAGGCGGCCGTCGAGGCTCTCGAGGAGCGCTTCAAATGACGGATCTTCGCCACTACGACGTGATCGTCACCCCGGTGATCACCGAAAAGTCGACCATGGCTTCGGAAGCCAACCAGGTCGTGTTCAATGTCGCCCGCAAGGCGACCAAGCCGGAAATCAAGGCTGCGGTCGAGGCGCTGTTCAGCGTCAAGGTCACGGCGGTCAACACCCTGGTCCGCAAGGGCAAGGTCAAGCGCTTCCGCGGCACGATCGGCCGCCAGAGCGACGTGAAGAAGGCGATCGTGACGCTGGCCGACGGCCAGTCCATCGACGTCGCGACCGGGCTCTGATTGGCGCGAGGACAAACAGATGGCATTGAGACATTTCAAACCCGTAACGCCTAGCCTGCGCCAGCTGGTCATCACCGACCGCTCCGGGCTGTACAAGGGCAAGCCGGTCAAGGGCTTGACCGAAGGCCTGACCAAGTCGGGCGGCCGCAACAACCTCGGCCGCATCACCGCCCGTTTCATCGGTGGCGGCCACAAGCGCACCTACCGCATCATCGACTTCAAGCGCCGCAAGTTTGACGTCGCGGGGACGGTGGAGCGGCTGGAGTATGACCCGAACCGCTCCGCCTTTATCGCGCTGATCAAGTACGAAGACGGCGAACTGTCCTACATCCTGGCGCCGCAGCGCCTGGCAGTTGGCGACAAGGTCGTGTCGGGCGAAAGCGCCGACGTGAAGCCGGGCAACGCGATGCCGCTGTCGGCCATGCCGGTCGGCACGATCGTGCACAACATCGAGCTGAAGCCCGGCAAGGGCGGTCAGGTCGCTCGTTCGGCTGGCGCCTACGCCCAGCTCGTCGGTCGCGACCAGGGCATGGCGATCCTGCGCCTGAACTCGGGCGAGCAGCGCCTGGTTCACGGCTCCTGCTTCGCCACTGTCGGCGCGGTGTCGAACCCCGAGCACGCCAACATCAACGATGGCAAGGCCGGCCGCACGCGCTGGCGCGGCAAGCGCCCGCACAACCGCGGCGTGACGATGAACCCGGTCGACCACCCGCACGGCGGTGGTGAAGGCCGCACTTCGGGCGGTCGCCACCCGGTCACCCCGTGGGGCAAGCCGACCAAGGGCAAGAAGACGCGGTCCAACAAGGCGACCGATAAGTTCATCGTTCGCTCGCGCCATCAGCGCAAGAGCTAAAGAGAGGTAGTCTGACGTGACCCGTTCAGTTTGGAAAGGCCCGTTCATCGACGGCTTTCTTCTCAAGAAAGTTGAAAAGGTGCGCGAAGGTGGCCGCAACGAGGTGATCAAGATGTGGAGCCGTCGCTCCACCATCCTGCCGCAGTTCGTCGGCTTGACTTTCGGCGTCCACAACGGCCAAAAGCACATCCCGGTCTCCGTGTCCGAAGACATGGTTGGCCACAAGTTCGGTGAATTCGCTCCGACGCGGACCTACTACGGCCACGGCGCGGACAAGAAGGCGAAGAGGAAGTAAAATGGGCAAGGCCAAAGCTCCGCGCAGGCTTGCTGACAACGAGGCGCGCGCCGTCCTGCGCACGATCCGCGTCAGCCCGCAGAAGCTGAACCTGGTGGCCGCGCTGATCCGCGGCAAGAAGGTCGGCACCGCGCTGTCGGATCTGGAATTTTCGCGCAAGCGCATCGCCGGGACTGTCAAGAAGACGCTCGAATCGGCTATCGCCAACGCTGAGAACAATCACGACCTCGATGTCGATTCCCTCGTCGTGGCTGAGGCCTATGTCGGCAAGTCGATCGTGATGAAGCGTTTCCATGCCCGTGGCCGTGGCCGCGCCAGCCGGATTGAGAAGCCGTTTTCGCATCTCACGATCGTCGTTCGTGAAGTCGAAGAGAAAGGGGAGGCCGCCTGATGGGTCAGAAAATCAATCCGATCGGTCTGCGCCTCGGCATCAACCGCACCTGGGATTCGCGCTGGTACGCGAACACTAACGAGTACGGCAAGCTGCTGCACGAAGACATCAAGATCCGTAAGTATCTTGAGACCGAGCTGAAGCAGGCTGCGATCTCGAAGGTCGTCATCGAGCGTCCGCACAAGAAGTGCCGCGTCACGATCCACGCCGCCCGTCCTGGCCTCATCATCGGCAAGAAGGGCGCGGATATCGAGAAGCTGCGCAAGAAGCTGACCGAGATGACCAAGGCGGAAACGCACCTCAACATCGTCGAGGTCCGCAAGCCCGAGACCGACGCCACGCTGGTCGCCCAGTCGATCGCGCAGCAGCTCGAGCGCCGCATCGCCTTCCGCCGCGCCATGAAGCGCGCCGTGCAGTCGGCCATGCGCCTGGGTGCCGAAGGCATCCGTATCAACTGCTCGGGCCGCCTGGGCGGCGCTGAAATCGCGCGCATGGAGTGGTACCGCGAAGGCCGCGTGCCGCTGCACACGCTGCGCGCCGACGTCGACTACGGCACAGCCGAAGCGCAGACGGCCTACGGCATCTGCGGCGTGAAGGTCTGGGTGTTCAAGGGCGAGATCCTCGAGCATGACCCGATGGCTTCCGAGCGTCGCGCCACCGAGGGCGATCATCAGCCGACGAGCGAGCGCGGTCCGCGTCGTCGCGAGAACGCCTGAGAAGCATAGGATTTTGGAGTAAGAACGATGCTGCAGCCAAAGCGCACAAAGTTCCGGAAGCAGTTCAAGGGCCGCATCCACGGCGCCGCCAAGGGCGGCACCAACCTGGATTTCGGCGGCTTTGGCCTGAAGGCGTTGGAGCCGAACCGGGTTACGGCACGTGAGATCGAGGCGGCCCGCCGCGCGATCACGCGTGAGATGAAGCGTCAGGGACGCGTCTGGATTCGCATTTTCCCGGACGTTCCGGTCACCTCGAAGCCGACCGAAGTTCGTATGGGTAAGGGCAAGGGCGCGGTCGATTACTGGGCCTGCCGGATCAAGCCGGGCCGCGTGATGTTCGAGATCGACGGCGTGCCGGAAGATGTCGCCCGCGAGGCTCTTCGTCTCGGCGCCGCCAAGCTCTCGGTCAAGACGCGCTTCGTGCAGCGCATTGCTGAATAAGAAAGGTCAAGCGTCATGAAAGCCGCAGAACTCCGGTCAAAGACCCCTGACCAGTTGAACGAGGACCTGGGTGCACTGAAGAAGGAGCAGTTCAACCTGCGCTTCCAGAAGGCCACCGGTCAGCTCGAGAAGACGGCGCGTGTGAAGCAGGTCCGCAAGGACATAGCGCGCATCAAGACCATCGCCGCCGAAAAAGCTTCGGCCAAGAAGGCATAAGGACGAAAATCATGCCAAAGCGCATTTTGCAGGGCACCGTCGTCAGCGACAAGAACGAGAAGACGGTTGTCGTCAAGGTCGAGCGCCGCTTCACGCACCCGGTCATGAAGAAGGTCGTGCGTATGTCGAAGAAGTACAAGGCGCACGACGAAAACAACGCGTGCAAGGTCGGCGATCAGGTGTTCATCCAGGAATCGGCCCCGATCTCCAAGGACAAGCGCTGGGTTGTCATCACCGACGCCCAGGCTTCGCAGTAACGAAATATTTGGACAAGCCGGGTAGGGCGCTGCGCCACTACCCATGAATAAAGAAGGCGGCCAGTCATGATTCAGATGCAAACAAACCTCGACGTCGCGGATAATTCCGGCGCCCGTCGTGTCATGTGCATCAAGGTGCTGGGCGGTTCGAAGCGGAAGTACGCCTCGGTCGGCGACATCATCGTGGTGTCGATCAAGGAAGCCATTCCGCGCGGCCGCGTTAAGAAGGGCGATGTGATGAAGGCGGTCGTGGTTCGCACGGCCAAGGACATCCGCCGTCCGGACGGCAGCGTGATCCGGTTCGACAAGAACGCAGCCGTTCTCGTCGACAACAAGAAAGAGCCGATCGGCACCCGTATCTTCGGACCGGTTCCGCGCGAACTGCGCGCCAAGAACCACATGAAGATCATCTCGCTCGCGCCAGAAGTGCTGTAAGGAGCCGGAAAAATGCAGAAGATTCGCAAAGGCGACAAAGTCGTCGTTCTGGCCGGCAAGGACAAGGGCCGCTCGGGCGAGGTGCTCCGCGTGATGCCCAAGGACGACAAGGCCGTCGTTCGCGGCGTCAATTTGGTGCGCCGCCACCAGAAACAGACCCAGTCCCAAGAGGGCGGGATCATCAGCAAGGAAGCGCCGATCCATTTGTCCAACCTCGCGCTGGCCGACCCGAAGGATGGCAAGCCGACTCGCGTCGGTTTCCAGATCCAGCAGGACGGTACCAAGGTGCGAGTGGCAAAGCGCTCGGGAGAAGTGATCAATGGCTAAGGCACAAAATCAGCCCCGCCTTCGCAAGGTCTACGAAGAGACCATCCGCAAGGCTATGCTCGAGCAGTTCAAGTACGAGAACGAGATGCAGATCCCGCGTCTCGACAAGATCGTGCTGAACATGGGCGTCGGTGAAGCGACCGGCGATTCGAAGAAGCCTTCGGTCGCTGCTGCCGACCTGGCCCTGATCGCCGGCCAGAAGCCGGTCATCACCTATGCGCGCAATTCGATCGCCGGCTTCAAGGTCCGCGAGAAGATGCCGCTCGGCGCCAAGGTCACGCTGCGCAACGAGCGCATGTTCGAATTCCTGGACCGCCTGGTCACGATCGCGCTGCCGCGCGTGCGCGACTTCCGCGGTCTGAACGCCAAGAGCTTCGATGGCCGCGGCAACTTCGCCATGGGCATCAAGGAACACATCGTGTTTCCCGAGATCAACTACGACAAGGTTGATCAGATCTGGGGAATGGACATCATCGTTTGTACGACTGCCAAGACGGACGACGAGGCTCGGGCGCTGCTCAAGGGCTTCAACTTCCCCTTCCGGCAGTAACGGCAGCGAGAAAAGGATTTATCTGAAATGGCAAAGACCAGCTCAGTCGAGAATAACAACAAGCGCAGGAAGCTTGTGGACCAGTACGCTGCCAAGCGTAAGGCCCTCAAGGCTACCGTCATGGACAAGAGCCTCCCGATCGAAGAGCGTTTCCGCGCTCAGCTGAAGCTCTCGGCCCTGCCGCGCAATTCGGCGAAGATCCGCATTCGCAATCGCTGCGAGGTCTCGGGTCGTCCGCGCGCATATTATCGCAAACTGAAGATGTCGCGTATCGCACTGCGCGAACTGGGCCTGTTGGGCGCGGTCCCCGGGCTGGTCAAGTCGAGCTGGTAAGGAGCACAAGCTATGTCCCTAAGTGATCCTCTCGGCGATATGCTGACCCGCATCCGCAACGCCTATGGCCGCAGGAAGACCAAGGTCTCCACGCCGGCCTCGCGTCTGCGTGCCCGTGTGCTGGAAGTTCTCAAGGCTGAAGGCTACATCCGCGACTACAGCCAGGTCGACTACGGCAACGGCAAGTCGGAAATCGAGATCGAGCTGAAGTACTACGACGGCTCTCCGGTCATCCGCGACATCGCTCGCGTTTCCAAGCCGGGCCGCCGCGTCTACGTGTCGGTGAAGTCGATCCCGCATGTGGCCAATGGCCTCGGCATTTCGATCCTGTCCACGCCCAAGGGCGTGATGACGGACCATGAAGCGCGCGAACAGAACGTCGGCGGGGAAATCCTCTGCCAGGTGTTCTGATCGGGCGGGTGTAAGACAGAAAGAACGAGGACAACGACATGTCTCGTATTGGCAAGAAACCCGTTCAGGTGCCTGCTGGCGTCACCGCGTCCGTCAACGGCCAGACCGTGACGGCCAAGGGCCCCAAGGGTGAGCTGAAGTACGTCGTGAACGACGAGGTGCTGGTCAAGTTCGAGAACGGCGAAATCGCCGTTCAGCCGCGTGATGACTCGAAGGATGCCCGCTCCAAGTGGGGTCTCTCGCGCACGCAGATCGTCAACATCCTGACCGGCGTGAAGGACGGCTTCGAGAAGAAGCTCGAGATCAGCGGCGTCGGTTACCGTGCGGCCATGCAGGGCAAGAACCTGCAGCTGGCGCTTGGCTTCAGCCACGACGTGGTCTATCAGACGCCGGAAGGCATCACCATCTCCGTGCCGAAGCCGACCGAGATCATCGTGTCGGGCTCGGACAAGCAGGTGGTCGGCCAGGTTGCGGCTGAGATTCGCAAGTATCGCGGCCCCGAGCCCTACAAGGGCAAGGGCGTCAAGTATGCTGGCGAAGTCATCGTCCGCAAGGAAGGCAAGAAGAAGTAAGCCGCGGTGCTCGGTCGCGGGAGGCGCCTATCGCCTACCGCACATGGCCGGGCCCGTTTCAGAAGGCAAGGAACGAATACAATGGCTTCCAAGGATTCCACCCAGCGCCGGGCCGCTCGCGTCCGTCGCCAGCTCAAGAAGGTCTCCGGCGACCGTCTGCGCCTGTCGGTCTATCGCTCGTCGAAGAACATTCACGCGCAGCTCATCGACGACACCAAGGGCCACACTGTCGCCGCCGCTTCCACGCTCGAGAAGGAGCTCAAGGGCTCCCTCAAGACCGGTGCCGACGTTGCCGCCGCTGCTGCTGTCGGCAAGCTGATCGCCGAGCGCGCGGTCAAGGCGGGCTACAAGGAAGTGGTCTTTGACCGCGGACCTTACATCTATCACGGCCGCGTCAAGGCGCTGGCCGACGCCGCCCGCGAGGCCGGCCTCAGCTTCTGATACGATCTTCGACGAGGCGCATTGCGCCTCGTTGCACGATCGGCAGTTGAAATAAATCCGGCGACGTTATAGACGCCGGATTTCAGTTTTTAACCCGTGCTTCCGGAAAAGAATAAGGACAGGAAAATGGCACAAGAACGTAGGGATGGCGGCCGCGAGCGCAGCCGTGACCGCGAAGAGCGCGACAGCGAATTCGTCGACAAGCTCGTTCATATCAACCGCGTCGCCAAGGTGGTGAAGGGCGGCCGTCGCTTCGGCTTTGCTGCTCTCGTCGTCGTCGGCGACCAGAAGGGCCGCGTGGGCTTCGGTCATGGCAAGGCGCGCGAAGTGCCGGAAGCCATCCGCAAGGCCACCGAGGCCGCCAAGCGCGACATGATCTTCGTGCCGCTGCGTTCGGGCCGTACCCTGCATCATGACGTTGCTGGCCGCCACGGCGCTGGCCGCGTGCTGTTGCGCACTGCCAAGGCCGGTACCGGTATCATCGCCGGTGGCCCGATGCGCGCCGTTTTCGAAACGCTCGGCATGCAGGACGTCGTCGCCAAGTCGATGGGTTCCTCGAACCCGTACAACATGGTGCGCGCGACCTTCGACGCTCTGAAGAACCAGATGCATCCGAAGGATGTGGCTGCTCAGCGCGGTATCAAGTACTCAACCCTCCAGGCACGTCGCGGCGCCGCCGTAGCGGCCGACGAGTAAGCCTGACGGGGAAGGATTACGACAATGGCAAAGAACGCTACCAAGACCATCACGGTCGAGCAGATCGGCAGCCCGATCCGCCGCCCGCAGGAACAGCGCGCGACGCTGATCGGCCTGGGCCTCAACAAGATGCACCGCCGCCGCACCCTCGAGGACACCCCGGCAGTGCGCGGCATGATCGCGGCCGTCCAGCACCTCGTCCGCGTCGTCGACGAAAAGTAAGCCGGACGCAGGAGAAAGACGATGAAACTCAACGAACTGCGTGACAATGAAGGCGCTACCCACGCCAAGAAGCGCGTCGGTCGCGGTATCGGCTCGGGCTCGGGCAAGACCGGCGGCCGCGGCGTCAAGGGTCAGAAGTCCCGCTCGGGCGTCTCGATCAATGGCTTCGAGGGTGGCCAGATGCCGCTCTATCGCCGCCTGCCGAAGCGTGGCTTCAACAACATCTTCGCGAAGGACTTCGTGGAGGTGTCTTTGGGCCGCATTCAGACTGCGATCGATGCCAAGAAGCTCGACGCCGGCGAGACCGTGACCGCCGAAGCGCTCGTCAAGGCCGGCGTGATTCGCCGCGTCAAGGACGGCGTGCGCCTGCTGAGCGACGGCGACCTCACTGCCAAGGTGTCTTTCGACATCGCCGGTGCCTCCAAGGCGGCCGTCGAGAAGGTCGAAAAGGCCGGCGGATCGGTCAAGGTGCCAGAGAAGGCGGACGCAAAGTCCGAGTAATGACACAGACAAGCGGCTGCCCCATCGGCAGCCGCTTGCATCTTTGCCGCGTGGAGCCTATCTCGGGGCTTCGTCTACACGTGCCGCCCGGCGCGGGCTTCCAAGCGTGACCAAGCGGAGACTTTCCCATGGCATCGGCTGCCGAACAACTTGCCTCAAATCTCAATTTCGCAGCCTTCGCCAAGGCCGAAGATCTAAAGAAGCGAATCTGGTTCACCCTGGGTGCGCTGCTGGTCTACCGTCTCGGCACCTATATTCCGCTTCCGGGCATCAATCCCGATGCGTTTGCGCAGGCCTTCACGCAGCAGAGCGGCGGCGTGCTTGGCATGTTCAACATGTTCGCCGGCGGCGCAGTCGGCCGCATGGCCATTTTTGCCCTCGGCATCATGCCGTACATCTCCGCCTCCATCATCATGCAGCTCATGACGTCGGTCATCCCGTCGCTTGAAGCGCTGAAGAAGGAAGGCGAGCAGGGCCGCAAGATCATCAACCAGTACACCCGCTACGGCACGGTGCTTCTCGCGCTCGTCCAGGCCTATGGTATTTCGGTCGGACTTGAGAGTGGCAACGGCATCGTCGCCGATCCGGGCCTGTTCTTCCGTGCCTCCACCGTCATTACCCTGGTAGGCGGCACCATGTTCCTGATGAGGCTGGGCGAGCAGATCACCGCCCGCGGCATCGGCAACGGCATTTCGCTGATCATCTTTGCGGGTATCGTCGCAGGTCTTCCGCACGCTATCGGCGGCACGCTGGAACTGGGCCGCACCGGTGCCCTTTCCACCGGCCTGATCATCGGCATCATCATTCTGGCGGTTGTCGTCATCGCCGCCATCGTGTTCTTCGAGCGCGCACAGCGCCGCCTGCTGATCCAGTATCCGAAGCGCCAGGTCGGCAACCGCATGTTCCAGGGCGACACCTCGCACCTGCCGCTGAAGCTCAACACCTCGGGCGTCATTCCGCCGATCTTCGCCTCGTCGCTGCTGCTTTTGCCGGCCACCGTCGCTGGTTTCTCCAACACGGAGTCGATGCCTGGCTGGGCCAGCAGCATCCTGGCCGCTCTCGGGCATGGCCAGCCGGCCTATATGGTCTTTTACGCGGCAATGATCGTCTTCTTCGCGTTCTTCTACACGGCAATCGTGTTCAATCCGAAGGAAACGGCCGATCAGCTCAAGAAGCATTCCGGCTTCATTCCGGGCTATCGCCCGGGCGAGCGCACGGCTGAGTATATCGATTACGTTCTCACCCGCGTCACGGTCGTCGGTGCCATCTATCTGGTGCTCGTGTGCCTTCTGCCCGAGTTCCTGATTTCCGCGACCGGCGTGCCGTTCTATCTTGGTGGTACTTCGCTGCTGATCGTCGTCAGCGTTACGCTCGACACGGTTGCGCAGATCCAGGGCCACCTCATTGCCCACCAGTACGAGGGGCTGATCAAGAAGTCGAAGCTCCGCGGGGGCAAGAGGGGAAGATGAGGCTTATTCTGCTAGGACCGCCCGGCGCGGGAAAAGGCACCCAGTCGCAGCGGTTGGTCGAAAGGCACGGCATTCCGCAACTTTCGACGGGCGACATGCTGCGTGCCGCGGTCGCCGCGGGAACCGAGGTCGGCAAGCGCGCCAAGGCGGTCATGGATGCTGGACAGCTCGTGTCCGACGAAATCGTCAACCAGATCGTGTCCGATCGCGTTGACGAGCCGGACTGCCGCAAGGGCTTCATCCTCGACGGCTTTCCGCGCACCGTGCCGCAGGCGCAGGCGCTGTCCCGGATCCTGGCCGACAAGGGCCAGCAGCTTGATGCGGTGATTGAGCTGAAGGTCGACGAGTCGGCCCTGCTCAAGCGCATGGAGCGCCGGGTGGCCGAGACCATCGCCGCCGGCGGTCAGGTTCGTGCCGACGACAATCCCGAGTCGTTCAAGAAGCGGCTCAGCGAGTACCGCGAAAAGACGGCGCCGCTGTCTGCCTACTACGCAAGCACCGGCGAACTGAAAACTATCGACGGCATGGCCGACATCGACGTCGTCACCGCCGAGATTGAAAATATCCTTTCGGAAGCTGCCCGCTCCAGATAGTGTGGGCAGTTGACTAAAAGGGTCTTGTGGACTATAGCGGCGCGTCTCCCATCAGACGCGTTTTGCTCGGCTGCACAAGCATGTGCCGATCGCATCGGAACAGGAACACCCGCAAGGGCCGGCCTCCACCGGACGCGGGACAACTCAGTCGCCGGCAAGCCCGGCATACATGGAGAATGAGAATGGCTCGTATAGCCGGCGTTAACATCCCGACCAACAAGCGCGTCATCATCGCGCTGCAGTACATTCACGGCATCGGCCCGAAGTTTGCCGGCGAGATCGTCGAAAAGGTGGGCATCCCGGCCGAGCGCCGCGTGAACCAGCTGACCGACGCTGAAGTTCTGGCGATCCGCGAGACCATCGACCGCGACTACCAGGTCGAGGGCGACCTGCGCCGCGAAGTTTCGATGAACATCAAGCGTCTGATGGACCTTGGCTGCTACCGCGGCCTGCGCCATCGCCGCTCGCTGCCCGTTCGCGGTCAGCGCACGCACGCCAATGCGCGCACCCGCAAGGGCCCGGCAAAGGCTATTGCCGGCAAGAAGAAGTAATTTAAGGGAATTGGGGAGTAAGTGAGTAGGGCAGTATGATCAGGGTGCGGCAGGCCGCAACCTCCAGCATACTCCCTTACTTTCCTATCCCCTTGCTCCCTTGAAGGTGTAGCCGCTGGTATTACGGCGGCGCAGAGATCACTTGAAAGGACTATTATGGCCAAGGAAGTCGCACGTATTCGCCGTCGCGAACGTAAGAACATTTCGTCGGGCGTTGCGCACGTCAACTCGACGTTCAACAACACCATGATCACCATCACTGACGCGCAGGGCAACACCATTGCCTGGTCGTCGGCTGGCGCCCAGGGCTTCAAGGGTTCGCGCAAGTCGACCCCGTTTGCTGCTCAGATGGCTGCCGAAGACGTCGCCAAGAAGGCGCAGGAACATGGCATGCGCACCCTCGAGGTCGAGGTCTGCGGCCCCGGCTCGGGTCGTGAGTCGGCCCTTCGCGCGCTGCAGGCCGGCGGTTTCACCATCACGTCGATCCGCGACGTGACGCCGATCCCGCACAATGGCTGCCGCCCGCGCAAGAAGCGTCGCGTCTAGTTCATTTCTTGGTGCCGCATGGGCGTAATTCCGCGCTCATGCGGTTTTTCCAGATCACCTGTCACGATTGGATGGTGCAGGGAAACGGAAGGAAGACAAAATGATCCAGAAGAACTGGCAAGAACTGATCAAGCCAAACAAGATCGAGTTCTCGTCTAAGGGTAAGACGCTGACCACGCTGGTGGCCGAGCCGCTGGAGCGCGGTTTTGGCCTGACGCTGGGCAACGCGCTGCGTCGCGTTCTGCTCTCGTCGCTGCGCGGCGCCGCCGTCACGGCGGTGCAGATCGATGGCGTTCTGCATGAATTCTCCTCGATCGCCGGTGTTCGTGAAGACGTCACCGACATCGTGCTGAACATCAAGGAAATCGCCATCCGCATGGAAGGCGATGGTCCCAAGCGCATGGTCGTTCGCAAGCAGGGCCCGGGTATGGTGCTCGCCGGCGACATCCAGACGGTTGGCGACGTCGAGATCCTCAACCCCGACCACGTCATTTGCACGCTGGACGAAGGCGCTGAAATCCGCATGGAATTCACCGTCGACACCGGCAAGGGCTACGTGCCGGCCGAGCGCAACCGCGCGGAAGACGCTCCGATCGGTCTCATCCCGGTCGACAGCCTCTACTCGCCGGTCAAGAAGGTGTCCTACAAGGTCGAGAACACCCGCCACGGCGAGGAGCTCGACAAGGACAAGCTCACCATGACGATCGAGACCAACGGCTCGGTTACCGGCGAGGACGCCGTCGCTTTCGCGGCGCGCATCCTGCAGGACCAGCTTGGCCTGTTCGTCAACTTCGAAGAGCCGCAGAAGGAAGTTGCCGCCGAGCAGGTCACAGAGCTGGCGTTCAACCCGGCGCTGCTCAAGAAGGTCGACGAGCTCGAGCTGTCGGTGCGTTCGGCAAACTGCCTGAAGAACGACAACATCGTCTACATCGGCGATCTGATCCAGAAGACCGAGGCGGAGATGCTGCGCACCCCGAACTTCGGTCGCAAGTCGCTGAACGAGATCAAGGAAGTTCTTGCCTCGATGGGCCTCCATCTCGGCATGGAAGTGGCCGACTGGCCGCCGGAAAACATCGAAGATCTCGCCAAGCGTTACGAAGACCAATACTGAGCTTGATCCCGAAAAGTTGGACGACTTTTCGGACAAGATCGAGCGCCTAAACACCAGAGGCGTAGGCCTCTCGAACAAAATTTGAAGGAGTAGAGCCATGCGCCATGGATTCGCCGGCCGCCGGCTGGGCCGCAGTTCCAGCCACCGCAAGGCAATGTTTGCCAATCTGGCCGTCTCGCTGATCGAGCACGAGCAGATCACCACCACCCTGCCGAAGGCGAAGGACCTGCGTCCGATCGTCGAGAAGCTGGTCACCCTCGGCAAACGCGGCGACCTGCACGCCCGCCGTCAGGTCATCGCCCAGATCGGCAACGAGTCGGTCGTCAAGCGGCTGTTCGACACGATTGCCCCGCGCTACGCCACCCGCAACGGCGGCTATCTGCGCATCATGAAGGCTGGCTTCCGTCATGGCGACAACGCCCCGATGGCCGTGATCGAGTTCGTCGAGCGCGACACCGCTGCCAAGGGTGCTGGCGACCACGCCCGCACCGCCGCCGAGGCAGTCGAGATGGAATCCGAAGCCGCCTGATTGGCTTCGCATCGTCGGATGAGCGGGAAGGGGCCTTGCGGCCCCTTTCTGCTTTTCGGGCTTCGGAAGCGCCGCCGCGTGTGACAAGGCATCGCTTGAATTTGAACCCTGAAGCCTTTCATTTTGCACAATCATCGTGAGAATGGCTCGCGCTCGCTTTGGAGGATTCGCAATGGCTGCGAAAACACTGTTTCGGCTTCTAACTGCTGCCTGGCTCGCCGCCGCGCCGTTCGTCGCGCTGCCGGCGCTGGCCGAGGGTGCGCAGCCCGCCGAAACGCAGCCCGCCGAAACCCAGCCGGCGGACAACCAGGCGGCCGCGCCGAAGGAAGAGCAGCCGGGCCTCAAGGAGGTGCTGAACGACCTGCTTGGCAAGGGCGACCAGCAGCTGCCGGCGCCCGCGCCGCAGGGCAAGCGGCTCCCGTTCGGGCGCACCGAGATGCAGTTGTCCTTTGCCCCGCTGGTCAAGGAAACCGCCCCGGCCGTGGTCAACGTCTACGCCTCGCAGCAGGTGCAGGTGCGCTCGCCTTTCGCCGGCGATCCGTTCTTCGAGCAGTTCTTTGGCCGCCAGTTCGGCAAGCAGGCGCCGCAGCGCATGCAGTCCTCGCTGGGGTCCGGCGTTCTGGTCGACGCCAGCGGCATCGTGGTCACCAACAACCATGTCATCAAGGATGCGGACGAGGTGAAGGTCGCGACCTCCGACGGGCGCGAATTCCCCTCCAAGGTTCTGCTCAGGGACGAGTCGCTCGACCTTGCGGTTCTCAAGATCGACAGCGACAAGCCGTTCCCGGTTGTTCCCATCGGCGATTCCGACGCGCTCGAGGTCGGCGATCTCGTCCTGGCCATCGGCAATCCCTTCGGCGTCGGCCAGACCACCACGAGCGGCATCGTCTCCGCTCTGGCGCGCAGCCATATCGGCGTGTCCGACTTCGGCTTCTTCATCCAGACCGACGCGGCCATCAATCCGGGCAATTCCGGCGGCGGGCTCATCAATATGACCGGCCAGCTCATGGGCATCAACACCGCCATCTACAGCCGCGGCGGGGGCTCGATCGGCATCGGCTTCGCCATTCCCTCCAACATGGTGCGCGCAGTGGTCGAAGCCGCCATGCAGGGGCGCGACTATTTCGAGCGCCCCTTCATCGGCGCCACCTTCGAGCCGGTCACGCCAGCGATTGCCGAGTCGCTCGGCATGGAGCAGCCCTCCGGCGCGCTTGTTTCCTCCGTCGCGCC
>JAEWHN010000181.1 GCA_023387775.1 Pseudomonadota bacterium
CCCTTGGAGCGGGCGGTGCGGATGAAGTCGGCGTTCATCACCTCCAGCACGGCCGCCCGCGTGGTGCGCGCCAGCAGCGCCAGCGGCGCCACGCCGAGCGTGAGGGCGGGCAGGATGAGATTGCGCAGGCCGCCATCGCCATAGCCGAAGCTGGGCAGCCAGCCGAGCGTGAGCGCAAACAGGTACATGAGCAGAAGGCCCAGCCAGAACTGCGGCAGGGACAGGCCCGAGATCGCTCCCACCATGGTGAGGCTGTCGAGGAGGGAGCCGGGCCGGAGTGCTGCGATGAAGCCGAGCGGCAGGCCGATGACGATCGCCACGCACATGGCGGCGAAGGCAAGCTTCAGAGTCGGCCACAACCGCTCACCGATCATCGCCGATACCGGCTGGCGCGTGCGGAAGGAGGTGCCGAGATCGAACTGGGCGAGGCTCCACGCGTAGTTGCCGAACCGCACATGGACCGGCTGGTCGAGGCCGAATTCCTGCTTGATCCGTTCGACCAGCTTCGGGTCGTTGGTTCCGCGCCCGTCTGCGATCATGCTGGAAGCAATGCTTCCGGGCACGATGCTGAAGATGACGAATATCAGCAGCGAAACCGCGATGATCGTCGGGATCATCTGCAGCAGGCGGCGCAAGGCGAAACGTAGCACCGGTATTGTTCTCCTCCACCTGCGATGCGGCGGGCGCGAACCCTGGCGGGAATGCGGGCCGTCGCATCGGGGGTTTCATGGGCACCCAAGCGTGGTGCCCGGACCCGCCGCGCGCGGCGGGTGCGAGGCGGCGAAAGCCGGCAAGCGATCTTGTCGGCTCCGCCAGTTCAACCGTGCTTACCGGGCCGGCGCGGTGTCATCGACCCAGAGCTTTTCATAGGCCTGGATCGCCATTTCCATCGCGTTCGGCTGCACCCCGTGCAGCCAGGGCTGATAGGCCATGACCGCCTTGTTGTAATTGAAGAACCACACCGGCGCCTCTTCCTGCAGAAGGTTGTTGGCCTTGCGCAGAAGTTCGTTCTTCTCGTCTTCCGTCGCAGCCTGGCGCGCCGCTTCGATCAGCTTGTCGTAGTCCGGATTGTTGAACTTCGTGTAGTTGCAGGAAGCCTGCGGCACCTTGGAGTAGAAGCAGCGCAGCGCCGTGAGCGAGTCCGGCCCGCTTTCCGACGACCACATATAGGCCTGGAAATCGCCGCCCGGCACCGCTTCGGACAGAACCGAGCTTTCCACCGGCTTGGCCTTCACCTTGATGCCGACCTTGTCGAGCATCGGAATGATGGCCTCCACGATGGTCAGGCCCCAGCTTTCGTTCTGGGTGGCGGTCAGCTCGAACTCGAAGCCGTCCGGATAGCCGGCCTCGGCCAGCAGCGCCTTGGCCTTTTCGGGATCATACGGATAGGGCTTGGCATCCTTGTCGTAGGCCGGCGAGGACACCGGCAGCCAGCCGGAAGCGCGATAGGCCTTGTCCTTGGCCAGTCGCTTGATGATCAGGTCGGAATCGATGGCGTAGTTGATCGCCTGGCGCACCCGCTTGTCCTGGAACGGCTTGAAGTCGGGGTTGAAGCCGACATGGCGGGTATAGACTTCCGCCACCTCGATGATGTTCTTGGCCAGTTCCGGGTCGGCCTTGTAGGCGACATATTGCGCCGGCCCGAGAACCGAAACGTCGACCTCCTTGTTGCGGAAGGCCACGTCGCGCGCCGAGGCGTCGCCCATGATCATGATGTTGATCTTGTCGGCATAGGGCTTGCCGGCGTCGTAATACTTGTCGTTCTTCACGACGGTCAGGCGCGAACCCGGCACATATTCGGAGAACTTGTAGGGCCCAAGGCCGACCGGATTGGTGAAGTAACCTTCCTTCTCCGCCGCGCCGGCCGGATAGATGGCCGTGTAGTTGGTCATGAGCTGGTAGCCCGGATCGATCGGGTCGGTCAGCGTGATCGCCAGCGTGAAATCGTCGATCTTCTTGAGGCCGGAAATCTCCTTGGCCTTGCCTTCGTTGTATTCGGTGGCGCCCTTGATGTTGCTGACGTACTGCGCGGCCGGATAGGCCTTCGCAGGGTCCATGATGCGGGTGTAGGTGTAGATGATGTCGTCGGCGGTCAGCTGCTTGCCGTCGTGGAAGTAGGCGTCCTGGCGCAGCTTGTAGGTGTAGGTAAGCCTGTCGTCGGAAACCGAGGCGTCGGTCGCCAGCCCCAGCACCGGCTTGCTCTCATCGGCGTCCCAGTCATAGAGCGAGCGGTGGATGGCCTTGGTCCAGAATTCGTCCTGAACCTGCGCCGAGGCATGGATGTCCAGCGACGAGAAGCTGGAGCCATAGGGCGCGACGAAGTTGATGACCCCGCCCGAACGCGGCTCCGCGGCCGTTGCAAAGGACGCGGCTCCGGCGAGCAAGGATGCCGAGAGCGTCGAGATGATTGCCAGTTTCTTGAACATGTTCCCTCCTTTTGTTTTCTTCACGCGGGCGGCCTCTGCCGGCGCGCGAGTCTCCCTTCCCATGCGGTGCATCTTTCTCCCTTCGATGCGCCGGCATTCCTGCGGCCATTCGGCCCGTAGCTATTGTCTTTCGAAAACCACCTCGCCGCCGCGCAGCGTCATCACGCACTGCGTATCGTTCAATATTTCCTCCGGCTTCGCGGTCAGCATGTTGCGCGAGAACACGGCGATGTCCGCCGCCTGCCCGGGCACGAGCCTGCCCTTCACATGCTCCAGCTTCTGCGAGAAGGCGCCATATTCGGTATAGACCTGCAGCGCTTCCTCGATGGAGACACGCTCGCGCGCATCCATCACCGTGCCCTTCCAGGTTTCGCGCGTCACCATGCTGTAGATGTTGGGAAACGGGTTGGGGTGGCAGACGGGCGAGTCGCTGCCCGTGGCCGGCTTGAAGCCGAGGTCCTTCCAGGTCTTGAGCGGGTAGCTTGACAGCGCCCGCTCTTCGCCCAGCACCGAGACATAGGCATCGCCGAAATCGTAGATGAACACCTGTTGCGGGCAGGGATAGATGCCGGCCTTGCGCATGCGCCGATGCTGCTCGTCGGTGGAAAAGCCGCAATGCTCGATGCGGTGGCGGCGATCCGGATCGGGCACCGCAGCCAGCGCCTTCTCATAGGCCGTGATGAGCTGGCCGATGGCGGCGTCGCCGATGGCGTGGCAGGCAAGCTGGTAGCCCTTGGCATGCGCATCCATGACCAGCTCTTCCAGATGCTCGTCGGTGAGGATCTGCACGCCGGTATTGTCGTCGTCGCCGAGATAGGGCCTGCTCATCCAGGCGGTGCGGCCGCCGGCCGAACCATCGAGGAAGATTTTCACCGCGCCGACCTTGAGCATGTCGTCCCCGACGCCCGACACCAGCCCCGCTTCATGGCACTGCGGCACGATCGAGGTGCCCGGGTCGCCCAGCAGCACAAGCCAGGTACGCACCGGCAGCCGGCCATTCAGCTTGGCGAGATTGTAGGCCCTGATCTCGTCGAAGCCGCCGACATGCCCCACCGCCGCGTCCATGACGCTGGTTATGCCGTAGGAAAGCAGCATGTTGCCGGCCGCCTCGATGGCGTCGATCATTTCCTCGGTGGTGGCCTGGGGGATCGCCTTGCGGATCAGCCCTTGCGCGTTTTCGGCAACCATGCCGGTCAGCACGCCGTTCCTCTGTTCCAGCAGCCCGCCTTCGGGCACCGGCGTGCTCTCATCCACCCCGGCAAGCTCGAAAGCCCGCGAATTGAAGATCGAGACATGGCCGCAGGCGCGCACCAGCATGACCGGATGGTCGGGCGCGGCCGCATCCAGTTCCGATTTGTGCGGATGGCGGCCGACATCGAGCTTGGTCTGGTCGTATCCGCGCGCGCGGATCCAGGTGCCGGGCGGAACGGTGGCGGCCTGCTCCCTGATCTGCTGCAGAAGGCTGTCCAGCGTCGGCGCCTTCTGCGGCGTGGCGTCGAGCCAGCCAAGCGTCAGGCCCACCGAGATCAGGTGCAGATGCGCATCGTTGAGGCCGGGCGTGGCGAACCGGCCATCGAGATCTATGAGGCGGGTGCCACTGCCCCTCAGCTTGAGGATTTCATCCGCCGGGCCGGCGGCAAGCACCTTGCCCTGCCAGATCGCCAGGGCCTCGACCACGCCCTCCTCATAGCCGCACCAGATCGAGCCATTGTGCAGAATTGTATCGGCCTGCAAAAACTGCGCTGCTGACATTCAGCAGTTCCCCCCGAAGTCATGCCGTGTTGTACGAAGAGCAACCTTCCATCATAACAAAATACAATCAAGCCGTTGAATCGCCCAAACCGGGCCAAAATTTTCCGGACCGCGCCGCACGGTCCTGGTGCGGCGCAGCCGCCCCTACCGTCAAACGACGAACCTGATCGCGCGCTGGATGTCTAAGAAGTTGCTTGCCTCGAAGCGAAGCGTGCGCGGCGCCGGATGCTCCATTCCCGGATACCAGCTTCCCCGATACGCTTCGACGGGATTGGTGTACTCGACGACGAGTTCGAAGCTTTCCGCCAGTTTTGGCAGGCACTTCGACAGGTCACGCGACAGGGCGGCCTCGACGCCTTCGCGAATGGCCTTCACCGCAGCCCGCGGCGAAAGGGAGGACGTGGCGGGACCGAAACCTTCGCTCGTGGCCACGGTGGCGATGGCCGGCACCAGCCCCTTCGCTTCCTCGCACATGCCCGCATCGCCGGCGAGGAATACCGAAGGCACACGATAGCGCGCCGCGCAAAGCGCGTTCAGCGTGTATTCGGACGCGACTTCGCCGTTGATCAGGAGCCTGGAGACGGTTCCGGTCATCGTGTGCGCCAGCGGGTTGGTGTCGGTACCCGCCTTGTTGTGATAGCCGGTATAGAGAGCCGCATCGAAGCTCTCATCGAGGCCGAACATCATGGAATCCGGATGCCCGCTCCAGCCGCGGACGATGCGCACATAGTCCGGCAGCCTTGAAAGGATGAGGTTGCGCGCGGTCGAGTGGGCATCCTTGACCACCACCTCGGAAGCGCCCGCTGCCCTGGCCCCCTCGCAGGCCGCGACCAGTTCGTCGGTCATGTATTCCCGGAACTCGGCGTATTCAGGATGCCCTTTCTTCGCTTCGTCCCAGTTGGTGATGCCTGCCGTGCCTTCAATATCGGCACTAATGAAAACCTTCATGCTATTGCCTTTCCCAATCTCATTGATGCCCGCCCCTTGATTACAGCAGCCTGCGATCGGCGTGCTGCGAAACACGGCAGTCACATCGTGTGTACGTCCGGCGCGGTGCAACCTGAGGCCGGCATGACCTTCACGATGGTGACGTGTCGGCGGAATTCAGCACGGATTCGCCTGGCGTGAAAAGGGTAATCGATTGGCACTGCGGGTGCCGGGAGGCGCGGGTGCGATAGATTAATGCCAATCGGCGGAAGCCGAGGCCGCTAGCGGGGCGCTCTAATCCTCCTGGCCAGGCACATCGGCTGATACTGGGCGGGCTTCAGGTTCCGGGGGCGCTGTCGTCTTCGGCTCCACTTCGACCGTCGCGGTCATGCCTATGACAAGGCGCAGGTCCGGCGGAATGTCGTCGATATGCACGCGCACCGGCACCCTCTGGGCCAGGCGAACCCAGGTGAAGATCGGATTGACCGTGGCAAGCCCGCTCTTGCCCGGCGTGGCGTTCGACACGACGATGCCGTGCGCCACGCTGTCGACATGGCCGCGCAGCATCTCCTTGTATCCGAGCAGCCATATATTGGCCGGGTCGCCGTCCTGGATGAGCGGAATTGCAGTCTCCTCGAAATAGCCGTCGACCCAGAAGGAATCCGCATCGACGATGGAGAGAGCCGTCTGCCCCGTGGTGGCATAGTCCCCCTGGCGGACCAGCAGGTTGGTCACCCATCCGTTCACCGGCGAGCGGATTTCCGCGCGCTGCAGGTTGAGCTTCGCGCGGTCCAGGTCGGCCTTCGCCTTTTCGATGTTTGCCGAGGCCATGTTGGCGCTGGCGACAAAGGTTTGCTTCTCCTCGGCCGTCGCTGCCAGATCGCTCAGCTTGAGCCGGCGGGCGGCCTGCGCTTTCTTGTTTTCGAAATCCGCATGCGCCTGATCGAGGGCCGCCTTGCCCATCTCGACCGCCAGCTGATAGTCGCGCGGATCGATCTTCATCAGCAGGTCGCCCTTGCGGACCAGCTGGTTGTCCTTCACGGCAAGCTCGTCGATGCGGCCCGACACCTCCGGCGCCAGCGTGACGACGTAGGCTCTGACCGTTCCGTCCCGCGTCCACGGGCTTCCCATATAGTCCTGCCATAGAAGCCACACAGCCGCAGCCGCAATTGCCGCCACGGCCAGGGTTGCCAGTATGGGCAGCAGCCGCAGCCGGCGGCGCTGCGAGCGGCGGTCGTCGGAAACGGCCGGCGACGGTTCAAGGTGCAGTTGCCCTTGCCGTTGCGGAGAAGATGGGGTGCCGTGCAACATGCCTTGCGCCTCAAGCATAAACCTTCAGATTGCCCAGGATCAGCACGGCCGCCGTCAGCACGATGAGGAAGATGGAGAACTCGAAAAGGGCCGGGTGCCAGATGCGGCGCATCAATCCGGCCTCGGTCATGATGATGCGCAATGCGATCGTGAGGGCGGCGGCGAGCACCATCAGCGGCACCAGCGGCGATATCAGAACGCCGAACACGTCGATTTCCACAAAACTCACGACAGTCGGTCCCTACGATATTCGCGTTGGCGATCGACGGCCTCGACAATCGCAAGCAGCGCCGCCCGCACCCGCATCCGCCCCGCTGCCCCCGGCTGCGTGCGGGGAATGGCCGCCAGCTCTTCATCCATGCTTTCGATGACGGACCGCAGCTTCGCCAGGTCGTCGGCGGCAACGCATAGCTGCACGTCCGACAGCTCGACACCGATGCGGCCATGCCGCGAAAGCCGTTGCAGACGGATAAGCTGCAACCCCACCGACAGCATCGAGACGAGATAGGAGCGCAGGACCGGCTCGGCGT
>JAEWHN010000271.1 GCA_023387775.1 Pseudomonadota bacterium
GTTGGAGCCCGCCTGCTCGAGCCATTGCGCATAATCGGTCGGGCTTTGCGCGATGAATCTCCCCGTCATCCGCGAGTGGTCGGTGCCGCAGAATTCGGCGCAGGCCAGGCGGTAGACGCCGGGCGTATCCGCTTCGAACCACATGGTGACGTAACGACCCGGCAGAACGTCCCGCTTCATCCGCAGCGCAGGGATGAACAGGCTGTGGATCACGTCCTCGGAGGTCATGGTCAGCCGGACCGGCCGGCCGATCGGAACATGCAGTTCGTCGATCTCGCGCTGCCCGGTCGGATGCTGGAACTTCCACATCCACTGCTTGCCGGCCACGGCGATGTCCAGCGTGTCGGCAGGCGGACGATACAGGCCGCTGAAAAGCTGCGTGGCCCATATGTACAGCAGGAATGTCAGCACGAACGGCACGACCGCCCAGGAAACTTCCAGCCAGACGTTGCGGTTTGCGGGGTGCTTGCGGTCGGCTGCCTTGCCGCGGTGGTACTTCACCGCGAACGCCACGATGAGCACGAAGACCGGGGCCGACAGGGCAAGCGTCAGCGCCGACACGCTGGCAAGCACAAGGTCGACATGCCGGCCATAGCTGGACGCTTGGGGCGGCCAGAATTCCAACAGGCCGCTCATGGGCCCACCCGTTTCGCGGCCCGGCGTTCGCGAACAACCGCCGAAGCGATCAGCAAGGCGCCGATGCCCGCGGTGGCCCCGGCTCCGATCCGCAACAAGAGCCAAACCAGGGGCTCGTAGCGCCCGGTTTGCGGGTCGTAGCGATAGCACAACAGCAGGAACTGTTCGCGCCAGGAGCCCAGCTTGCCCCCTCCCGCCTCGGCAAGAGCCAGCCGCAGGTCGCCCGGGTCTGGCGCCAGCCCATAGAGCCACCGCGAAAGCCGACCATCGGGGGTGACCACGGCGACCGCCGCGGCGTGCGCATACTGCCCGAGCCGCTCGTCCCAGCCATATCGGTATCCCATGGCGTTCGTCAGCGCCGCGATTTGCTCCGGCGCACCGGTGAGCGCGTGGATGGCGCCGGGCGCAAGCGCCGGAAACCGTTCGCGCAGTTCGGCCAGTGACTCGCTCGCTTCGGCCGGGCCCTCGCGGGGATCGATGCCGAGCGCGACGATGGCAAAGTCGGCGCCCGCCCTCAAGGGCTGCGCGAGCACCGCTTCGGCGAGGCCCGAGAGAGTGACCCCGCACATATTGGGACAGTTGTGCACCACGGGCGCGAGCAGCATCGGCTTGCCTTCCGCGAGGCTGCCGAGAACCACCGAACCGCCGTTCTCGTCCCGGAACGTCGTTTCCAGCGGAAGCTGGGCTCCCGGCCGCTGCTCGATGCGGGCTTCGGAGAAGGGGTCGAAGGCCGAGGGAGCGGGCATTGCCGCCAGCCAGAACAGGAGCACAGCAAGGGCCCTCATGGCGACCCTCCGCCTTGCGCATCGGGCCATCCCTGCTCTTGCAGCAGCTTCATGGCCCTTTCGATCGGCACTCGCACGCGGCCCTTGGCCTTGTCGACCCATGCGTAACCGCCAAGCACGGCCTTGGCCTTGGCCTTGATCTGCAGCCTGTCGGCTTCGGGCGAGGTTTCCAGCCGAGGCGGCGGCGGCAACTGCGCTGCTGGCGGCGACAGGGGCACATTACCCGGCGGGCTCGGCGTCACGAGCCACAGCACGCCCGCGACGATGACGCCGGATATGACGATGCCCGAAAGAAGCGCGAGAACCGAGTAGGCGACCAGACGCGGAGAAGCGTCGCTGGGCTCATATGCCAATTCGTCGCTGACGCTCCGGGCCGCCTTCATGGGACTGCCCCGATGTCTGCCGGCTTCAGGCGGCTGCGTTGGACGTAAGCGAGCCCGCCGACTGCGAGCACGCCCAGACCGCACAACGCAAGAAGCGCCGCGACGACTGCGACGGCGCCCCCTCCGATTGCCGGAAGCACCAGCCAAGAGACTTCAAGAGCCTTGCCAGCGAGCACCGCGCACGCACATGCGACCAGCCACGCGCGGCTGCGCCTCACGGGTGGAAAGCCGAGCAGGAACGCCGGGGCAAGCTGCAGCCCGGCGAGGGCGTATTCCACCGCGGCCCAGCCTCCGGAGCCGCGCAAGATGTACCACGCCGCCCCTTGCGGGAGGTTTCCGGACCAGATGATCACATACTGCATGAAAGCGAAATATGCCCAGAGCAGCAATGCAGTGAGCAGCAAGGCACCGACCGTCCCATCGCGGAGGTCGCCCGGGGCTGCAGCGCGCATCAACACCAACAGCGAAAGCGCGATCGTGCACTGCACCGACAGTACGTAAAGGCCGAAGCCGGAAGAGCGGAACTCGGGATCGAGCGACATCAGCCAGTCGACCGAAACCGCGCTGTTGAGCAGGACGAAGGCGATCAATCCTGCCGACGCGACCGGCACCGACCAGCGCGGCCGGGCGATCAGCAGAAAGGCGACCAGCATCGACCCGGCAAGAAGCGCCACGGTGCGCAACGAGAAGAACCAGGGGGTGAGGTAGACCGCCCGGAACGGCGTGTGCTGCTCGCGTCCCACCCAGGGATAGAGCCTATCAAGGCCGCCAAGCACGGGCAGAACCGCAACTAGAGTTGCGGGAAGCAGAAACAGTGCGGCCTCCGCTGGCCCGGCCAGTTCTTCGGTCCACCGCCCGGGAATAAGGCGCATCATCATCACGAGGACGAGGCACCCCAGCGGCAAGGCACTCCAGAACGCAAAGCCGACGAGCCAGCCTGCAAGCGCCGCGCGTGCGTCGACCGCGGTCAGCAGGAGGCACGCCGCACAGGCACCGAAACCGATGGCAGCTCCCAACAGCGTCGTCCGGCTGAGCTGCCGGTGGCAGTTCATGGCTGCGCCTCCAGCCTGGCGCGCTCGTCCGGCGTCAGCAGCGCCGCCGGTGCGTCCTGGCTCAGTTGCAGGGCGCGGATATAGGCTGCGATCGCCCATCGGTCGCGCGGCGCAACGCGGTCGGCATAGGAGTACATCACGCCGTGGCCGCTCGTGATGACATCGACGAAATAGCGCGAGGGCGCCTGGCGCGACCGATCGATATGGAAGCTCGGCGGTTGCGGAAAGCCGCGCGCAGGCACGGTGCCGTGCCCGTCGCCGGAAGTGTCGTGGCACGGCGAGCAATAGATGCCGAAGCGTTGCTGGCCTCGTTCGAGAAGCGCCGGAGTGAGGTCCGGTCGCCGCGCAAGCTCGGCGGCAAGGGCGGGATCGTCCCGGCCGATAGTCCCGTCGGGCGGCGCCTGCATCGACGTCCCGTCCGCAAACAAGGTGCTGCGTTCGTAGGAGTCGTAACGGGGCTGGTGGCTCATCTGGTCGCAGCCGGCGGTCACAAGACAAAGGGTCAACAGCGCGTGCCTCATTCCGGCTGCTCCGTGTGGGCGACGACATCCACCCGCACCGGTCCAAGTCCATTCAGGAAGCGCCGGGTGCGGCCGCGATCGAACTTGTCGTCATCGCTGAAGACCACGAGGAAGAACCTGTCCGAGCTTGCCAGGTGGAAGCGGTCGATATCGAAAAGCGGATGGTGGAGGCGCGGAAGCCGGTTCAGCACGAGCATTGCCCCGATCGCGAAGGTGACGGCGAACAGGACGGACAATTCGAAGGTGATGAGCATGAAGGCAGGTACAGCCAGAAGCGGGCGCCCCCCGATGTCGATGGGGAAGTCGAGATTGGTGTAGACCTGCATGCCGTAGCCGATCGCCGCGCCGAAAACGGCGCCGGCGAAAGTCGCCCAGGGCACGCGCTGATCATCGAAGCCGAGCGCTTCACCGAGGCCCTCCACCGGGAACGGGGTGTAGGCCTCAACTCGCCGATAGCCCGTCTTTCGCGTTCGCCGCACCGCCTCCAGAAGCAGTTCCGGGCGGCTGAACTCTGCCAGCAGCCCAAAGCAGTCCGTCTGGGGCGAAGGCTCACGCATGCTGCCCGCCCTCCCGCTCCTCGAAAAGCGTCTCCTTGATCTCGAAGGCTGAAATTACCGGCAGGAACCGCACGAACAGCAGGAAAGGTGCCAGGAAGACGCCCAGCATGCCGGCGAAAAGGCTCCATTCCCAGAAGCTCGGCTGGTATTCCCCCCAGGAGGACACGAGGTAGTTGCGGTAGAGCCCGGTGACCAGCAGCATGTAGCGCTCCAGCCACATTCCGACCGCCACCGACAGGCCGATCAGGAACAGCAGTATCGGGCTTGTCCTCACACGACGCCACCACAGGAGCTGCAGCGGCACGAAGTTGGCCACCACCGCGCCCCAGTAGCTCCAGGCATAGATCCCCGTCACCCGGCTCGTCAGCGTGTCCATCTCCTGGCGGTCGCCGCCATAGAGGGCGTTGAACACGTCCATCACATAGCCGTAGGCGGTCATGAGCCCGGTGGCGAGCAGCAGTTTTCCGAGCAGGTCGAGGTGGCGCGCCGTGACCAGGGTGCCGAGGCCGAGGGCGTGCCGCAGCACCACCGCGATCATCGAAACCACGGCAAAGCCGGAGAACGCCGCCCCCAGCACGAAATAGGGTGGAAAGACGGTGGAGTTCCAGCCCGGCAGCGGCCCGGCCGCAAACAGCAGCGAGACTTCCGAATGCACGGAGACCACCAGCGGCACGGCTATCGCCGCAGTCAGCCGGTAGGATTGGCGCCAGCGCACCCAATGCCGCGCCGAGCCCCGCCAGCCAAGGGCAGCCAGTCCATAGAAAACCTGGTAGCGCCGCCTCTTCGCGCGGTCACGGGTGGCGGCCAGATCCGGCACGATGCCGATGTACCAGAACAGCGCCGAGACGGTCAGGTAGGTCAGCACGGCAAAGAAATCCCAGCTCAGCGGGCTCTTGAACTGGGGCCATATCGTCATGGTATTCGGATAAGGCGCCATCCAGTAGAAGTACCACGGACGCCCCAGGTGCAGGATCGGGTAAAGTCCCGCGCAGATGACGGCGAAAAGCGTCATCGCCTCGGCGAAGCGATTGAGCGAATTGCGCCAATGCGCCTCCAGGAGCAGCAGCATCGCGGAGATCAGCGTTCCGGCATGGCCGATGCCCAGGAACCAGATGTAGTTGGAGATGGCGATGCCCCAGTTGACCGGGATGTTGTTGCCCCAGACGCCGACGCCTCGCCCGAAAACCATCGCCGCCGAGACCAGGAACGTCAGCAGCAGCAGAAGCGAAAATCCGAAGCAGATCCACCACGCCCGCGGTTCCGGATAAGCGAGGGGAATTCGCGTGACCTCTTCGGTGATCGCAGAAAGCTGGCCTTCGCTGCTGGTCACTTGTGCCCCTCCCCGCCATCCGGATTTTCAGTGCTTTCGATCCGGGCCAGATAGGTGGTTCGCGGCCTGGTGTTGGCCTCCTCGAGCAGGCTGTAGTTGCGTGGGTTCGCCTTGCGCCGGCTGACTTCGGCCTTGGTGTCCAGAATATTGCCGAACAGGATCGCCTTGGTCGGGCAGGCCTGCTGGCAGGCGGTCACGACCTCGCCGTCCTGGATCGGGCGCCCGGCGATCTGGGCGGAGATCCGCGCCTCGGCGATGCGCTGGACGCAGTAGGTGCATTTTTCCATCACGCCGCGACTGCGCACCGTGACGTCGGGATTGCGCATGGCTTTCACGGATGCGGGATCGTCGCCGGTATAGTCGAACCAGTTGAAGCGGCGGACCTTGTAGGGGCAGTAGGAGGAGCATGTCCGGGTGCCGATGCAGCGATTGTAGACCTGTAGGTTCAGCCCATCGAAGCTGTGTACGGCCGCGTTGACCGGGCAGCCCATTTCACACGGGGCCTGCTCGCAATGCATGCAGGGAACCGGCTGGAAATAGGACTTGGGCGCAGCGATATCGCCCTCATGGTAATGATCAACCCGCAGCCAGTGCATGTGGCGCCCCTCGGCCACCAGTTCCTTGCCCACCATGGGAACGTTGTTCTCGGCCACGCAGGCGACCACGCAGGCGCTGCAGCCAGTGCACAGATCGAGGTCTATCGACATTCCCCAGGACGGGCTTTCCCATGCGCGCTCGGGATAGAGGCTTGCCCCGTGGCTGGCCTTTTCGGCCGGTTCATGCGCACGAGCCTGGTCGACGGTGCGCACGAAGTCGTAGCCGTCCATGGCCTGGTGGGGCTGGGTGCAAGCGATGGTTTCTCGTGCGCCTGTCACATCGAGCGAGGCGCCCGTGAGATGCCACGGTTCCCGCGCGCTGCGGAGCGTGAAGGCGTTGTAGCCGAGCCCGCCGGCAATCGCGCTTCGAGAGCGGCCATAGCCCATGGTCAACGTGATCGTCTGCGGTTCCTGCCCCGGCTGCACCCAGGCGGGCCCGACAATCTCCCTGCCCTGCACTGACAAGCGCACTTCGTCGCCGTTCGTGATTTTGCGCGTCGAAGCCAGATGAGGGCTGATTGCCACGACGTTGCCCCAGGTGATCGTGCTCAGCGGCTTTGGCGTTTCCTGCAGCCAGGTATTGTCGGCAAAGCAGCCGTCCCACACCGTCGGATCCGGCCGCAGCAGAACGACGAGCTCTTCCGGCTGGTCCGGCTCGATCCCGGGCCGCACCGAGCGGTCGACCGGCGCGGCAGAAACTTGCGCCGATGCGCTGTTTTCCACGAAGCCGCGAAAGAGCGCATCGCGCCAGCGCGCGTCGAACTCCGCGCCCCAGTTGGCACGCCATGTGGCCTGCACGAGGTCCCTGTCCGAGCCCGAGCCGCCCGACAGCTTGTCCAGCAGCGCATGCAGCGAGCGCACCGCATAGAACGGCCGCACCAGAGGCTGCACGATGCTTGCGGTGCCGTCGGCGGAACGCGCGTCGCTCCAGCTTTCCAGGTCGTGCTGGAGCGGCGCATGCCATTGGCATTGCTCCGCCGTTTCGTCGAAATAAAGCCCGGCATGCAGCCGGAACGCTACCTTCTGCATCGCTTCGCGAAGGGGCAGGTCCGCCGGAGCCGCATAGACGGGGTTCACCCCGAGCACGGCGAGCGTGTCCACGCGGCCCGCATTCATGTCTTGCACGAGAGCTTCGAGGGACTGTTCCGGGTTTGAGGCCGGCTGGATGATGGGCTCGGTGAGGCCGAGCGTTGTCCCGAACGCGCCGAGCCGCTCGTGGATCAGCAGCCCGAAAGCCTGCAACTCGGCGCTGTGTTGCGCTCCGACGGAAAGCAGCGCCCGGCCCTGACTGCCGCGGAGCGCTTGAACGGCCGTCGTGACCCACTGCTTCTCGGGTGCGGAGAGTTGCACGGCTGGTCCATCGAGCCCCAGTTCCGCACCGATGGCGGTCGCAACCATGCCCACCCGGGCATGCCGCACGATCAGCCGTTCGTCGGCTTTCGCCCCGGTCAGCGTCGGCGTCGGTTCGGCGACGAGGAGCCGGGACGCGCCGGAGCCCGCCTGAAAGGCGAGACGCCGGTTCGACCAGAGATGGCTGTGGCTTGCCTGCAATGGCCCGGGCCCCAGCAGATCGTCGTCGAGGCTTACGATCACGTCGGCCTGGTCGAGCCGAGCATGCAGCGCCAGCTTACGGCCAAACACCATCTTCGTTGCGGCAGCCCTGTTGTCTTCGCCAGCCGGGTCGAACACATGCCAGCGCGCTTGCGGCCAACGGGCCAGCAGCGCGCCAATCTGCCTCGCCAGCGTGGGCGAGGACACCGGGCCGGTCAGCAGGCGAAACCCTGCCCCCTGGCGCCGGTTCAGTTCTTCCGCCCGCTCGGCAATGGCAGTGTCGAATGCCTGCCAGCTGGTCGGCTGACCGAGGTGGGCCGGCCCTTGCGACCGTGCGGGATCGTAAAGCCCGAGCAGTGCCGCCTGCATGAAAATGTCGGTGGCGCCGCCGGTAAGTGGGTGGTCAGGGTTCCCCTCCAGCTTCACCGGGCGGCCAACATAGGTCTTGCCCAGGACAGGCTGCGCATAACCCGCAAATGTCAACGCCGTCGCATACCACTTCGGCTTGCCGGGCGTGACGGCTTCGGGCGCATTGACATAGGGCAAGGCCATCTCGTCCGGCTCCCCGGTGCATCCGCTGGCCAAGGCGAGCGACGCGATCATCGCTTTCATCATTGCCCTTCGGTCGATGAGGGGCCCCGGCGCCGGGAACGAAGCTTCCAAATCGAGCCCCGACGGCTGCTTGGTGCCCCTGCTCCGGTGGAGGTCGGTCGGTTTGCCTTGACGTCCCTCTCGCCGTTCCATGGGTCACCGGTGACAGATGTTGCAGTTATCGAGCCTGGAGGGCTGCAGCCCGTAAGCTTTCACCATCAGCGCGCCGTAAAGCCTGTGTTCCTCAGGCTGGCTGTCCCACTCGGACCAGTCCATGCGCGTGATCTCGGAAGGCGGGCGCAGATGCGGCGCAGGATTCCTGTGGCAGTCGAGGCACCATTTCATCTGGAAGGGCTGGGCACGCGCCATCAAGGGCATCTGGTCGACGCGGCCGTGGCAAGTGACGCATGGCACGCCACGCGCCAGATGGATGGAATGATTGAAATAGACATAGTCCGGAACGCGCGCGACCCGGTGCCACTCGAGCGGCTTATTGTTGGCGAGGCTGTCGCGCACGGGCGCCAGCATCGCCGCGTTCGTCCAGATCTGCGAATGGCAGGTCATGCAGATATGCGTCGCCGGAAGTCCTGCCTCCGCGCTCGTTTCCGCGGAGGTGTGGCAGTAGCGGCAGTCTATGCCCAAGCCGCCGACATGGTGCTCATGGCTGAAGGGGACGGGTTGATCGCGCACCCAGCCGACGAGCGTCTCATAGCTGGAGCTGGCATATCCCGCAGTGAAGAACGTCAACGTCACAAGAAGCAAAAGCATCGCCAAAGCAAACGCCCGCAATCGAGTGTCGGCTGACGCCGTAAATATTTGCGGCATGGCGAAATCCGCCCTCGTCGGATTTCGAATAACTTTCTACGCGACCGATTGGTTCCACGACATTCAAGGCGCCATAGCCGCCGACACGACGTTGATGTCGTTTTTCAACCTGCAGTACATGCCCGAATTTCAATCCACGTTCCTGGCGAGCCGCGCTTATCAGTGTCCGCCTATCACCGGCAGGATCTCGCCGGTTATGTAGCTGGAGCAGTGAGAGGAAGCGAGAAAGACGTAGGCCGGCGCAACCTCCTCGGGCTGCGCCGGGCGTTTCATCGGCACCTTGGCCCCGAACCTGGAAACGTCCTCGCGCTGCTTGTCAGATGGATTGAGCGGCGTCCACACCGGGCCGGGAGCCACCGCGTTCACACGAATGCCTTGCCCGATGAGGTTTGCCGCAAGCGCCCGTGTGAATGCGTGGATTCCTCCCTTCGTCATTGAATAGTCGATCAGTTCCTTGGAACCCTCGATCCCGGTGACCGACCCTGTGTTGACGATCGCCGACCCCGGCGTCATGTGCTCGACCGCGGCGCGTGCCATGTAGAAATAGCCGTAGAGGTTGGTTTTTACCGTCTGGTCGAAATGCTCCGGCGTGAGGTCCTCGAACTCCGAGGCGTGCACCTGGAAGGCTGCGTTGTTGACGAGCACGTCGAGGCGGCCGAACTCCTCGACTGTCTGGGCCACCGCCCGCTGGCAATAGTCGATGTCCGAGACGTCGCCGGGCATCAGTATGCAGCGGCGGCCTTCCGCTTCCACAGCCTTTTTCGTCTCTGCCGCGTCCTGGTGTTCGTCGAGATAGGAAATCGCTATGTCGGCCCCTTCCCGCGCGAACAGCACCGCGACCGCCCGTCCTATCCCCGAGTCACCTCCGGTTATCAAAGCCGCCTTTCCTTCGAGCTTCCTGGACCCGAGATAGTATGGCGCGTTGTACATCGGCGCCGGTTCGAGCCTTGCCTCCTCTCCGGGCTTGGGCTGGTGCTGCCTGGGAAAAGGCGGTTCCGGGTATCGCCTCGCGCCGGCCTGCATGGCCCCTTCCTGGGCCTTGTCCTTGCCTTGCTTGTCTGCCGCGGCCACCTGGCCTTGTATGGCTTGTTGCCGCTCGACCGCGGCGTTCGTTCCGTGTTTGCTGGCCATGTTGCACCTCTTCGTCGACCGAGCCTCTGGCGAGAAGCCGTCTCCGTGACTTCTCCAGGGCGGACCTTACTAACCGCGCCCACGAAAGAACGTTCGGTCTTTCGCGGGGTGGGCAGCGAAGGGGAAAGACCGAGGGAAAATGCTGACGTAGCGGGCCGGATCTCAGTTCCGCGGTCGACTGCGCGGGATGGCTCGCTTCGCCAATGGAACCGCAAACCACAGGAAATAAAGGAGCGCACACAGCGCCAAAGCCCCGACGGCAGCGACCTGGACATGCCCGGTTGCCCGCTCCAGCGCGACATAGAAGCCGCATGCTATGCCGATGCCCAGCGGGACCAGCGCGGCCAGAACCATCACGCTGGCCTTCTTGTGGAACTCCTCGCTGTCTTGCCCCGCTTCCACGAGCCTGTGATACGTGGCAGGCATCATCAGAATGATTACCGACACCGCCACCGAGACAAGGCCGACAACGTGGACCTTCTGCGACAACGGCGGCAGCTTGGCGAAGCCGTCCATCAGTGTGGCGATCAGCGCAAAGCCAAGCAGTGTCTGGGCTCCGGGGAGAATGACCCTGGCTTCAGTCAGGACATGATGCACTTTCGTGGAAACTGACGTCGGCTGGCTGGCCATGGGACGTTCCTTTCGATGCGAGAGAGCCCACGGCCCTATCCACGCCGCCGCTGTCGCCACCAGCAAGACAATTCCTATGACGACGGCTGGCCGCGGCCCGAGGACAGGCGTCAGAGCCACCCCTACGTCTGCCGACAGGGCAATGCTGAACGGCACGAGCGCAACGGCGACGGCCCTGGTCGCCAGCCGGTGCAGGCCGGGAGCGGCGTTGCCGCGATAGACGATCTGATG
>JAEWHN010000273.1 GCA_023387775.1 Pseudomonadota bacterium
GCCGGCGCTGACGGGAGCCAGAACGTCTCGGCCGACCTGACCGACGCCAGGTTGGAGATTCCCTGGATCGGCTGGTCCAAGGGGCCGGGCATCGCGGCCAATGCGAGCTTCAAGATGGACAAGTCCAAAAGCGTTTCGACGCTTTCGGACTTCAAGCTCGAAGGCAAGTCATTCAACTTCGCCGGCACGGTGACGCTGGCCGACGGCAATTTTTCGTCGGCACGCTTCGGTACTGTTCAGCTCAACCGTGACGACTCGGTAGCGGTCTCGGTAAAGCGCGCGGGCAAAGGCTATGCGATCGATATTGTCGGCGATGCGCTGGATGCCCGGCCGGTGATCAAACAGTTCACCTCCGATGCCGGCTCCGGCAGCGGTCCGACCGGCGGGAACACACCTGTCTCGGTCAATCTTGACGTCAAGTCGGTCACCGGCTTCGGCGGCGAGCGGCTTTCCGGTGTCTCGCTGAGCTATAGCGGCGCGGCCTCGAAGGTCGACGCGTTGCGTGTCGAGGCCACCGCGGGCTCAGGCGGCGCGGTTTCGATGCAGAATTCGTCGGATGGCGCGCGGCGCACCTTGCAGATGCAGTCGGCCGACGCGGGGGCGCTGCTGCGCTTTCTCAACATCTACGACCATATGCAGGGCGGTGTCATCAGGCTCGCGCTGGCGGACGACGGAAGCGGCCCGTTGCGAGGACGGGTCGACGCCAGCAACTTCTGGGTCGTGAACGAACCCAAGCTCGCTTCGATCGTGTCGACCACGCCGCCGGGCGACAGCCGCAGCCTCAACCAGGCGGTCAAGAGCGACATCGACACGTCGCGTGTGCAGTTCGAGCGCGGCTCGGTGCAACTCGAGAAGGGCCAGGGCTATCTCAAGATCGGCAACGGCGTGCTGCGCGGGCCCCTCATCGGCACCACCTTCCAGGGCACGCTCTACGACGAGAACGGCAACATGGCGATGACCGGCACCTTCATGCCCGCCTATGGCCTGAACCGCATTTTCGGCGAAATCCCGATCGTCGGCGCGATTCTCGGCAACGGTCGTGATCGCGGCCTGATCGGCGTCACCTACAAGCTGCAGGGAAACGCCAAGTCGCCGAACCTGCAGATCAACCCGCTGTCCGTCATCGCGCCGGGCATCTTCCGGTCTATCTTCGAGTTCAATTAAAAAAGGCCCGCTCGAAGCGGGCCCTTTTTTGACTGCCGGAAGCTGGCTTCACACCGGCCGCACGAGGATGTGCTTCTTCTTGCCGAGCGAGAGTTTCAGAACCCCGTCCGAAGTGAGGTCGGCGGTGGTAACCGCGCGACGCTCATCCGTCACAAGTTCGTCGTTCAGGCGCACCGCGTGGCCCTGGATATGGCGACGGGCTTCGCCATTGGAACTGGCGAGGCCGGCGGTCACGAAAAGCGACAGGATGCCGACGCCGGCCTGGAGCGTGTCCCCGGCGATCTCGATCGTGGGCAGCGTGTCGGCAAAGGCACCTTCCTCGAACGTCTTGCGCGCGGTTTCGGCTGCCTGCTCAGCCGCCTCGCGGCCGTGCAGCATCGCCGTCACCTCGGTAGCCAGCACCTTCTTGGCATCGTTGATCTCGGCGCCGCCAAGCTTGGCCAGGCGCGCGATCTCGTCCAGCGGCAGGGTGGTGTAGAGCTTGAGGAAGCGCTCGACGTCGGCGTCCTCGGTGTTGCGCCAGTACTGCCAGAAATCATAGGCCGAAAGCATGTCGGCGTTGAGCCAGACCGCGCCGTTGAGCGACTTGCCCATCTTGGCGCCCGAAGCGGTGGTGAGCAGCGGCGAGGTCAGCGCATAAAGCTGCGGCGTGCCCATGCGGTGGCCGAGATCGATGCCGTTGACGATGTTGCCCCACTGGTCGGAGCCGCCCATCTGCAGCCGCACGCCGTAGCGCTTGTTGAGCTCCACGAAGTCGTAGGCCTGCAGGATCATGTAGTTGAATTCGAGGAACGACAGCGAGTGCTCGCGGTCGAGGCGCAGCTTCACCGAATCGAAGCTCAGCATGCGGTTGACCGAGAAGTGCTGGCCGACATCGCGCAGGAACTCGAGGTAGTTCAGCGGCCGCAGCCACTCGGCATTGTTGACCATCAGCGCATCGCGCGCGCCCTCGCCGAAGGTCAGGTAGTTGGAGAACACCTTCTTGATGCTGTCGATGTTCGACTGGATCGTCTCCACCGTCATCAGCTTGCGCGCCTCGTCCTTGAAGGACGGGTCGCCGACCATGCCGGTGCCGCCGCCCATCAGGGCAACGGGACGGTGCCCGGTCTGCTGCATCCAGTGGAGCATCATGATCTGGATCAGGCCGCCCGCATGCAGGCTCGGCGCCGTCGGGTCGAAGCCGATATAAGCCGAGACCGTTTCCGTCGCGAACAGATTGTCGAGGCCGGCTTCATCGGAGATCTGATGGACGAAGCCGCGCTCGGAAAGGATGCGCAGGAAGTCGGACTTGAATGCGGACATTTCTTTCGTTTCCCGAGAGTGACTGGAGCCCTTGCATGTGATCGTGGCAAGTGCGCTTGCCGCCGTTTAGCATCCGACACCGGAGAATCACAAGGACGGCGGGAAAAATGGGGACAATCTGCGCGATCGGGCTGATGAGCGGCACGTCGATGGACGGGATCGACGTTGCCATGCTGCGCACCGATGGCGTTGCGTCCATCGAGTTTGGCCCCTCGATGTTCATGGCCTACGAGGCGGAGTTCCGGCAACGCCTCGAGGCGTCTCTTGAAGTCGCCAAAGGCATCGAAAGGCGCGAGGACCGTCCAGGCGATCTCTCCCTGCTGGAACGCGAGATCACGCTTCGCCACGTGCAGGCGGTGGAAAGATTTCTCAAGACAGCGGTCGGCGACTGGGGCGTGCCCCAAGTGATCGGCTTCCACGGCCAGACCGTGCTGCACCGGCCTCACCTCGGAGTCACCGTGCAGCTTGGCGACGGCGCGCTGCTGGCCCGGGAACTGAACATGCCGGTCGTATACGACATGCGCGCCAACGACATACTGCATGGCGGGCAGGGTGCGCCCTTGGTGCCGGCCTATCACGCCGCGCTTGCCGCCTCGCTGCGCGGCGAAATGGCCGGGCGGCATCCGGTCGCTTTCGTGAATGTAGGCGGCATCTCGAACATCACCTATGTGCCTTCTGAAGGCGATCCCATCGCATTCGACACTGGCCCGGGTAACACGCTGATCGACCAGTGGGTTCAGCGCGAGGGCGGCGTGCCTTACGACGCGGGGGGTACGATCGCCAGCGAGGGCGGTGTCGTCGAAGCCGTCGTTGCACGCTACATGGAGGCACCCTTTTTCCGGCGAAGCGGGCCCAAATCCCTGGACCGAAACGACTTCACGCTTGAGCCTATGGCCGGCCTGGAGCTGTCGGACGGCGCGCGCACGCTGGCGGCGGTTTCTGCGGAGGCGATCCTGAGATCCGTGGAGCACATGCCCGAGCCGCCCAAGCTCTGGATAGTCTGCGGGGGAGGGCGCAAGAACCCGCACATCGTGGGCGATCTGGTCAGCGGCGCCAGAAGCACAGGCGCCGAGGTGATCGTGGCCGAAGAGGCGGGCCTCGATGGCGATTCCACCGAGGCGGAAGCCTGGGCCTTTCTGGCCGTCCGTTCCATGAAGGGCCTGCCGCTGACCTTTCCGACCACGACAGGATGCCGGGAAACGGTCAGCGGCGGGGTTATGGCAAAGCCCTAGGACGAACTATTCGCCCAAGCCGCCGAAGTGGCAGAGAAGCCCGGCCATTCCAGAAGCCGGGCATTCGATCTCGGCTGCAAGACTTACCGGAGGCGCTTCGGGCGCGGGTCGGCCAGTTCGCCGGCCAGGCGACGGTCCAGATAGTCCGCGCACTCGTCGATCAACTGCTCGCTGTGATTGGCGAAGAAGTGGTTGGCGCCCGAAATCGTCTTCTGCGTGATCGTGATGCCCTTCTGCGTATGCAGCTTGTCGACCAGGCCTTGCACATCCTTGGGCGGAGCCACCTTGTCTGCGTCGCCATGGATGATCAGGCCGGAAGACGGGCAGGGCGCCAGGAACGAGAAGTCATAGGTGTTGGGCTGCGGCGCGACCGAGATGAAGCCTTCGATCTCGGGACGGCGCATCAAGAGCTGCATGCCGATCCATGCGCCGAAGGAATAGCCGGCCACCCAGCAAGACTTCGAATCGGGATGCAGGCTCTGGATCCAGTCGAGCGCGGCGGCGGCATCCGACAGCTCGCCCGTGCCATGGTCGAACTCGCCCTGGCTGCGGCCGATGCCGCGAAAATTGAAGCGCAGCGTGGTAAAATCCCGCTTCTGGAACATATAGAAGAGGTCGTAGACGATCTTGTTGTTCATCGTGCCGCCGAACTGCGGATGCGGATGCAGGATGATGGCGATCGGCGCATTCTTCTCTTTCGACGGCTGGTAGCGGCCTTCCAGACGACCCGCCGGACCGGCGAAAATGACCTCAGGCATGAATGACTCCACTTGACTGGCGCAAAACTTGACTGCCAACCGAAACAATTCCGCAACCGGCCTTGACGGGCGCAGGGCACCTTCTTAAAAGCTAGTTTAGAACCGTTCAAAACTGGTGGCTCGGGCCACCGGTCGGCAAAGTGGGTAGATAGGACGTCCGGCCTTGTAAATTCAAGGAAATAACGTTCGCACCGCCCGAATGTTGGCTTAGAGGACCGATCGAGCGCAAATGGCCGCTTCACGCGCCTATATGGATTACAACGCAAGTGCCCCGCTGCTGCCTTCGGCGCATGCGGCAATGCTTGCCGCGCTCGAGGCATCAGCCAACCCTTCCTCCGTGCATGGCGAGGGCCGGGCGGCCCGCCGCCTGGTTGAAGCGGCTCGCCGCGATGTGGCGGCATTGGTCGGTGGCCAGTCGGAACACGTCGTCTTTACCTCCGGCGCGACGGAAGCCGCCACGACGCTGCTTACGCCGGACTGGCAGATGGGCCGGGCGCCTCTGCGCATGGCAAAGCTTTATGTCTGCGCGGCCGACCATCCGTGCCTGTTGAGCGGTGGACGCTTCGACGCCGAGCGCATCGTGAGGATCGGGGTAGACGCAAACGGCGTGGCAGATCTTGAGGCGCTTGCGCGCGCGCTCGAGGCGCATGACAAGTCGGAAGGGCTGCCGCTGGTGGCGATCCATGCCGCCAATAATGAGACCGGCGTCATCCAGCCGCTGCGCGAGATCAACAAGCTCGTCAAGGCGGCGGGCGGGGTATTCGTGGTTGATGCGGTTCAGGCTGCCGGACGAATTCCGCTCGATATTGCAGAGGGTTACGCGGACTTCCTGATTCTGTCTTCGCACAAGCTCGGCGGCCCGCAAGGCGCCGGCGCCTTCGTGGGTGCATCGGATCTGATGATGCCGCGGCCGCTGGTCGTGGGCGGCGGGCAGGAAAAGGGATTCCGTGCCGGCACCGAGAACCTTGCGGCGATCGCCGGCTTCGGTGCCGCTGCTCGGGAAGCGGCCGGCACACTTGCCCGCATGGAAGAGGTCAGGTCGCTGCGCGACGATCTGGAAGCCGCCATCGTTTCCCTCGCGCCGGATGCCGAAATTTTCGGGCGAAACGCGGAGCGTCTTGCCAATACGACCTTCTTTGCGGTTCCCGGCGTCAAGGCTGAGACGGCGCAGATCGCATTCGATCTCGCGGGCGTCGCCCTGTCGGCGGGCTCGGCCTGTTCCTCGGGAAAGGTCGGTCCCAGCCATGTTCTGAAGGCCATGGGGCACGAGAACACCGAAGGCGCGCTGCGCGTTTCGATCGGACATGCCACGACGCGTGACGATGTCTCGAAATTCGTGGCGGCGCTGACGCAATTGCTTGCGCGGCGGGGTGGTAGGCCCCAGGCCGCGTAGGCGGTAGGAAATCCGGCCTTTGGCCGGGGAGTCGGTGGGTCCAGGAAGCGTCGATTGGCGCTTCTCCGGGTGAATTTCCGGGCGCGACGCACTATATGGAACTTACGCCGCGCACGCGGTGCCATAGTTTGAAAACTGCCGGGCCTTGACCCCGGCGAGGATGGAGAACGCTGATGCCTGCTGTGCAGGAGACGATCGAACAGGTCCGCATGATCGATGTGGACCAGTACAAGTACGGATTCGAGACCGATATCGAGGTGGACAAGGCCCCCAAGGGTCTGAATGAAGATATCATCCGCTTCATTTCCGCCAAAAAGAACGAACCCGAGTGGATGCTTGAATGGCGCCTGGGCGCGTTCCGACGCTGGCTGACGCTCGAGGAGCCGACTTGGGCGCGCGTCGACTACCCCAAGATCGACTTCCAGGACATCCACTACTACGCCGCGCCGAAGAACCAGTCCGGCCCGCGCTCGCTCGACGAGGTCGATCCCGAGTTGCTGAGGGTCTACGAGAAGCTGGGCATTCCGCTGCGTGAGCAGGAAATCTTGGCCGGCGTCCAGAAGGACGAGCCGGGCGAATTCGAGGAAGCCGGCGACAACGTCTACAAGTCCGGCCGTGTCGCGGTTGATGCCGTGTTCGACTCGATTTCGGTCGTCACCACCTTCAAGGAAGAGCTGGCCAAGGCCGGCGTGATCTTCTGCTCGATCTCCGAGGCGATCCGCGAGCATCCGGAGTTGGTGCAGAAATATCTCGGCACGGTGGTGCCCACGACCGACAATTACTACGCGACGTTGAATTCGGCGGTTTTCACCGACGGGTCCTTCGTGTTCGTGCCGAAGGGCGTTCGCTGCCCGATGGAGCTGTCGACCTATTTCCGCATCAACGAAAAGAACACCGGCCAGTTCGAGCGCACGCTGATCATCGCCGAGGAGGGGGCCTACGTCTCCTATCTCGAAGGGTGCACCGCGCCCCAGCGCGACGAGAACCAGCTTCACGCCGCCGTGGTCGAACTGATCGCGCTGGATGATGCGGAGATCAAGTACTCCACCGTGCAGAACTGGTACCCGGGCGACGCCCAGGGCAAGGGCGGCATCTACAATTTCGTCACCAAGCGTGGCGATTGCCGCGGCCACCGCTCCAAGATTTCCTGGACGCAGGTGGAGACCGGATCGGCCATCACCTGGAAGTATCCGAGCTGCATCCTGCGCGGCGACGAGAGCCAGGGCGAGTTCTATTCGATCGCGGTGTCGAACGGCTACCAGCAGGTCGACAGCGGCACCAAGATGATCCACCTCGGCAAGAACACGAGGAGCCGCATCATCTCCAAGGGCATCGCCGCCGGCTTTTCGCAGAACACCTATCGCGGCCAGGTCTCTGCGCATCGCAAGGCCACCAATGCGCGCAACTTCACCAACTGCGACTCGCTGCTGATCGGCGATCGGTGCGGCGCGCACACGGTGCCCTACATCGAGGCGAAGAATTCGTCCGCGCAGTTCGAGCACGAGGCCACGACCTCCAAGATTTCCGAGGACCAGCTGTTCTACGTGATGCAGCGCGGCATCCCCGAGGAGGAGGCGATTGCGCTGATCGTCAACGGCTTCGTCAAGGACGTGATCCAGGAGCTGCCGATGGAGTTCGCCGTTGAGGCGCAGAAGCTGATCGGCATCAGCCTCGAAGGAAGCGTGGGGTGATCCGCGGCAATATCAGCCGCAACCCCTTCGAAGAAAACAATTTGGCGCTGCAGTGCGCGCCGCTCTGAACTGGAAAAAGAACTAATGCTTGAGATCAGAAATCTTCACGCCCGGGTTGCCGAAAGCGGAGTGGAAATCATCCGCGGGCTCAACCTGACGGTCAAGGCAGGCGAAGTTGCCGCCATCATGGGCCCGAACGGTTCGGGCAAGTCGACGCTTTCCTATGTGCTTGCCGGGCGCGACGATTATGAAGTGACCGAGGGCGAGATCCTCTACAACGGCCAGTCGATCCTGGAGATGGACCCGGCCGAGCGCGCGGCCTCCGGCATCTTCCTCGCCTTCCAGTATCCGATGGAGATACCGGGCGTGGCGACCATGGAGTTCCTGAAGGTGGCCATGAACGCGCAGCGCAAGGCGCGCGGCGAGGAGCCGCTGACGATCCCCGAGCTGTTGAAGCGCGTCAAGCGCGAGGCCGGCGATCTCAGCATGGATATGGGCATGCTGAAGCGGCCGCTGAATGTCGGATTTTCCGGCGGCGAGAAGAAGCGCGCGGAAATCCTGCAGATGAAGCTTCTTGAGCCGAAGCTGTGCGTGCTTGACGAGACCGACTCCGGCCTCGACATCGACGCGCTCAAGATCGTGGCCGATGGCGTCAACGCGCTGCGTTCGCCCGACCGCGCCATCGTCGTCATCACCCACTACCAGCGCCTGCTCGACTATATCGTGCCGGACTCCGTGCATGTCCTCTACAAGGGCCAGGTCATCAAGTCGGGCGACAAGTCGCTCGCGTCCGAGCTGGAAGAAAACGGCTATGCCGGGATCATCGAAGAGGCCGCATAGGTGACGGTAATGAACATTCACGCAACTCCCCAGCGCACGACCGCCGAGGCGGCGCTGATCGAGGCCTTCGGCGAGCGGCTTTCGCTGCTGCCGGGCGATGGCGAGGTGATGGTCAGGCGCGATGCGGCTGTCGAGGCGCTGAAGGCCGGCCTGCCCACCAGGCGCGTCGAGGCATGGCACTATACAGACCTGCGCCGCCTGTTGACGGCGGTGCCCACGCATGACGAGACGGCGCACGCCAAGCCGATAGCTGCATTGCTTGAGGGCTCCGTGGTGCTTCCGGCGCTGAACGGCGCTTCGGCAAGCAAGCTGCCTTCCATCGAGGGCGTGGCCATTCAGCGGCTGTCCGAGAAGCTGGCCGACGGCAGCTTTGCCGCGGCGCTGGGCCTCGGTGGCGCTGATGACGCCATTGGTGCGCTGAACACCGCCTTCGTGACCGACGGCTACTTCGTCGACATCGCCGCCGGCACTCAACTGGCGTCGCCGCTTGAACTGCAGAACGTGCAGGCTGGCGGGCAGGTGCATGCGCGTTTCCCGGTGCGGGTCGGCGCGGGCGCAAAGGCAACCATCGTTGAGCGCCAGACCGGCAATGGTGCGGCGCTGGTCAGTTCCGTCAGCCAGCTTCTGCTCGGCGAAGGCGCGGACGTGCTGTGGCTGATCGTGCAGGACCATCCCGACAGCGCCACGCACCTGGCCCAGTTCAAGGCAGAGCTCGGCAAGAATGCGAAGCTCACGCTGTTCATCATGAATGCCGGGGGCAAGCTTGTGCGCCAGGAAGTGATCGTCAACGCGGCGGGGGAGGGCTCTGTCTTCACCCTGCGTGGCGTCAACCTTCTGGCCGGCGACAACCACACCGACGTGACCATGGTGCTCGACCATAGCGTGCCGCACACGGATTCGACCGAGGTGATCCGCAACGTCATCACGGACCGGGCGCACGGCGTGTTCCAAGGCCGCATCAACGTCGCGCAGCCTGCGCAGAAGACCAACGCCAAGATGGCGTGCAACACGCTGCTTCTGTCGGACGAGGCTGAATTCTCCACCAAGCCGGAGCTTGAAATCTTCGCTGATGATGTGCTGTGCGGGCACGGCGCCACGGTGACCGACATCCATCGCGACCATCTGTTCTACCTGATGGCGCGCGGCGTCGACGAGAAGACGGCTCGGGGCTTGCTGGTCAAGGCTTTCCTGGCCGAGGTCATCGAGGAACTGGAAGATGAGCCGGCCGTCGAAGCGCTTGAGGCGCTGCTCGGCGACTGGTTCCAGGCGCATGGGTGAGCCATGAATGCACCGGCGAAAATCGTTGACGGCTACGACGTCGAGGCCATCTGCCGCGACTTCCCGATCCTGTCGCGGGAAGTCTACGGCAAGCCGCTGGTCTATCTCGACAATGGCGCTTCGGCGCAGAAACCGCAGGCCATGCTGGGCGCTGTCCAGCATGCCTATGCCAACGAGTACGCCAATGTGCATCGTGGCCTGCACTTCCTGTCGAACGCCGCGACCGAAGCCTATGAAAAGGCCCGCGAGACGGTCCGGCGCTTCCTGAACGCCGGCAGCGCGGAAGAGATCGTCTTCACCAAGTCGGCCACTGAAGCCATCAACACCGTGGCCTACGGCTTCGGCATGCCCAATATCGGGGAGGGCGACGAGATCGTCCTCTCCATCATGGAGCACCACTCCAACATCGTGCCGTGGCACTTCATCCGCGAGCGCCAGGGTGCGAAGCTGGTGTGGGTGCCGGTGGACGAGCAGGGTGCGTTCCACCTCGAGGAGTTCGAGAAGCGCCTTACCGAGCGCACCAAGCTGGTCGCCGTCACGCATATGTCGAACGTGCTGGGCACGGTCACGCCGATCAAGGAGATCGTGCGGATCGCACATGCCCGCGGCATTCCGGTGCTGGTGGACGGCAGCCAGGCGGCTGTGCACACACCTGTCGACGTTCGCGACCTCGACTGCGATTTCTACGTCTTCACCGGCCACAAGGTCTATGGGCCGACCGGCATCGGTGCTCTTTACGGCAAGCGCGAGATGCTGGAGCGCATGCGCCCGTTCCAGGGCGGCGGCGAGATGATCCTCGAGGTGACGGAAGACAATATCACCTACAACGAGCCGCCGCATCGCTTCGAGGCCGGCACGCCGCCGATCGTACAGGCGATAGGGCTCGGCGCGTCGCTCGAATACATGGAGAAGGTCGGGCGCGAGGCCATTGCTGCGCACGAGGCCGACCTGAAGACCTATGCGCATGAGCGCCTGCGCGCCATCAATTCGCTGCGCATCTTCGGCGATGCACCGGACAAGGGCGCGATCATCTCCTTCGAGCTGCAGGGCATCCACGCGCACGACGTTTCGATGGTCATCGACCGTTCGGGAGTGGCGGTTCGCGCCGGTACTCATTGTGCACAACCACTGTTGAAACGCTTCGGCGTGACCTCCACATGCAGGGCGTCCTTCGCCATGTACAACACCAGGGCGGAAGTGGACCTTCTTGCTGAGGCCCTTGAAAAAGCGCGAAAGTTCTTCGGATGACGACGATGGAAGACGCAAACGCTGCAATCGACACGACGCCCGCCGAGGGCGGGGCCAACGAAGCTGCCTCAACCTCCGCCATCCCCGCGGAGGAACTCGCACGCCTGACGGACGACATCATCTCGGCGCTGAAAACGGTCTACGACCCGGAAATTCCGGCGGACATCTACGAACTCGGCCTCATCTACAAGATCGACATCGAGGACGACCGCTCGGTCAAGATAGACATGACGCTGACGGCCCCCGGCTGCCCGGTGGCGGGCGAAATGCCCGGTTGGGTTCAGAACGCCGTGGGGGCCGTGGAAGGCGTCTCCGATGTCGAGGTCAACATGACATTCGACCCGCCATGGACGCCAGACCGCATGTCGGAAGAGGCGCAGGTGGCGGTGGGGTGGTATTGAACGCGGCTTGCATGAAGCCCAAATCTCTACCATCCTGAACCGCATCAATATCCGGCAGGGCTTGAACCTGCCCGGTATGGAGACAGAAGTATGGGACGCTTTGCCGTCATCACGATGACCGAAAAGGCCGCGGCTCGCGTCAGCGAGATCATGGCCAGCCGCGAGAACGCCAAGGGCATTCGCCTTGGCATCAAGAAGGGCGGCTGCGCCGGCATGGAATACACGGTCGACCTTGTCACCGAGCCCAATCCCGCCGACGACCACATCGAGCGCGACGGTGCGCATGTCTATGTCGCGCCGGAGGCGGCCCTGTTCCTGCTCGGCACCGAGATGGATTTCGAGATGACGACGCTGCGCACTGGCTTCACCTTCCGCAATCCGAACCAGAGTTCGGCCTGTGGCTGCGGCGAATCCGTCGAGCTGAAGCCCGCCGACCTGAAACAGCTTGCCGAGGCGCGCACCGGCGGCGCGGCCTGACCGTCGCTCACTCCACCCACAAGCCATTGCGTTTGTGCCACCCGGCGATGGATTCGTGCGGGTAGAGGTCGAATGTCTTGTCGCCCGGCCGAACATCAGGCTCCACCCACGAAGCCTTGTATTTAAGCATCAGGTGCACGCGGTGCGGCGCCTTGGGCAGTTCGCTGTCGATTGCCGAGGCGAACGGATGCACCAGCTCCGGCCATGTCGGGTCGTAGAGCCACAGCGCCGAGCCGCATTCGCGGCAGAAGCGGCGCTCTCCTGTAGAGACCTCCGGTGTCGGTCGTTCCTCGTCGCAGACGGTGGCGCGATAAAGGCCAAGGTGTCTTTCGCCCCTTATCTTCAGCGTGTCCGAAATGCCCGCGAGATTGATCGTGTAGCCCCCGCCGCCCTGCTGTTTTCGGCATATCGAACAGTAGCAGAACTGGTAGGGGACTGGCGTATGGCTCTGCACTTCGAAGCTGATAGCCCCGCAACTGCATGATCCCTTGAGCAGCATCGGCATCGGTGCTTTCCTTTCCATGATGGCTCTCGATGCCACATCATCTAGAGGAGCTGCGCAATGACGGAAGCCGACATTGCCGATCTCTTTGCCGGCCTCGGTCCTGTCAGCGTGCGAAGGATGTTTGGCGGCAAGGGCATCTATTTCGACGGCATCATCATCGCCATCGAGCTTGGCGGCGAACTGATGCTGAAGGCCGATGCCGAAAGCGCGCCGGATTTCGAGGCTGCCGGCTGTTCACAATGGACCTACACCGGCGCCCGGCACGGCAAGATGGTGGCGATGCCCTATTGGACGATCCCTGACAGCGCCTTCGACGATCCCGACGAAATGACGCTCTGGGCGCGCAAGGCCTATGAAGCGGGCCTGCGCGCCGGCAGGCAAGAGTTGCGCTGACACGATCTTCTGGCGCTGGGCCCTTGAACCCCGCATGCATTCCGCTGGCGCGGGTCCGAGCGCGGGTGTATTCTTTTGCTCTTGATCGGCCTGCCCGCCGGCAGGCCAAGCAACCGGCAGCGGCGTGGCGAAGAGCCGGTTAGCGGGTGACCGATTGGGCGCTCGCCATCGTCTGGAAGCAGTCTTCGCCATGCGTCTCGCGCGGTTGTGGTAAACGCGAAAGGAGACGGAAATGGGCATTGCGCTGACGATGCAGGAATTTCTGGAAGACAGCCGTGTCGCCTATGACATCGCGCGGCATGGCAAGACCGGCTCGTCGGCGATGACCGCCCAGGCGAGCCATGTACCAGGCAACGCGCTTGCCAAGGGCGTGGTGCTGAGATGGAACGGCAGCTATCTGCTGGCGGTCGTCCCGGCGTCATCCCACGTGGACCTTGACAGCGTTGGCAAGCTGGTGGGCGAAAAGGTGGAGCTTGCCTCGGAAATGGAAGCCAGCACGCTGTTTCCCGATTGCGAGATCGGAGCCGTACCGATCTTCGGTGCGCCGTATCGGATTCCCTCCGTTGTCGACGACAGCCTGGAACGGCATGGCGACATCTATTTCGAAGGCGGTGACCACCGCACGCTGGTGCACGTGTCGAGCGACGGCTTCGAACGCCTCATGTACGGCATGCCGCACGGGCGTATCAGCCTGTAGAAACCGACAGCTTCCGAGCTTGTTAAGGGGCCCCTGTGGCCCCTTTGCATATCTGCGCTGTTCGTTGGCGCCGAAACATCCGCCGGCCATGCCGGGCGGCTTGACGCGGGCCGGATTGGGCCATATCCGCTGAAACGTTATCTGCGCTGGGGGCATGCACGCACTTGCGGACGAATTCGCACTCTGATCCCTTGGACGCACGTATCGATGGCCTGATTCTCCCGGGCGCCGCCTGCTTCCTGCCATCTTCCGGAAGCGGGATTTGGCTGTCCTGCGGCACCCGGCTATAGCCAAGGACAAGACGCAGCAATGAACACACCCAAGAAAGCCGAAATCGCCGAAATGAGGCCACGCCTGACCGTGATCGGTGTTGGCGGCGGGGGCGGCAACGCGGTGAACAACATGATCACCGAGGGGCTGCAGGGCACGGAATTCATTGTTGCCAATACCGACGCCCAGGCGCTGACCATGTCGAAGGCGCCGCGGCTGATCCAGCTTGGAACCCATGTGACCGAGGGGCTCGGCGCCGGCTCGCTGCCCGAGATCGGCTGCGCTGCGGCCGAAGAGTCGATCGACGAGATCATGGATCACCTTTCCGGCACGCATATGTGCTTCGTCACTGCCGGTATGGGCGGCGGCACCGGCACCGGCGCTGCGCCGGTCGTGGCCCGCGCCGCGCGCGAGGCCGGCATGCTCACCGTGGCTGTGGTGACGAAGCCTTTCGACTTCGAGGGTCGCCGCCGCATGCAGATGGCCGAACGCGGCATAGAGCTTCTGCGCGAATGCGCCGACACGGTCATCGTCATCCCCAACCAGAACCTGTTCAGGGTCGCCAGCGCCAAGACGACCCTGGCCGACGCCTTCGTCACTGCCGACCGGGTTCTCTATTCTGGCGTCTCCTGCATCACGGACCTCATCGTGAAGGAGGGCCTGATCAATCTCGACTTCGCCGACGTCAAGGCGATCATGAAGGACATGGGCCGGGCCATGATGGGAACCGGCGAGGCTTCGGGCGAGGGGCGCGCCAAGGCCGCGGCCGAAGGCGCCATTGCCAACCCGCTGCTGGACGAAGAGTCGATGAGGGGCGCCAAGGGCGTCCTGGTATCGATTTCCGGCGGCAGGGACATGACCCTGTTCGAGGTCGACGAAGCGGCAACGCGCATCCGCGAGGAGGTCGACGACGACGCCAACATCATCGTCGGCTCGATTTTCGACCAGAGTCTTGAAGGCAAGTTCCGGGTGTCCGTCGTGGCCACCGGTCTTCAAAGCCCTCGGGCAGACAGGTTCATCTGAACCGGCCGGCAGCACACGCCGGCCCCCTTAGCCCGCTATCGTGAAGCGGACGGGAACGTGAACGGCTTCGACGTCGTCAAATTCGACGTCGGAGACCACTGCTCCCGCAGGCCCGACCCACAGCCGTTCAAGCATGGCGGCGACTGCCGGCTCGGGTCCGGCGAGCAATGCGCTTACGGACCCGTCCGGGTTATTGCGCACCCATCCGGTCAAGGCGTGTCTTTCGGCCTCGCGCAGCGTCCAGGCGCGAAAGCTCACGCCCTGCACGCGCCCGCGTATCTGCGCCAGTACGGTTCTGCCGGCCTTCTCCAAGCCCTTCCTCCCCGGCTATTCGATTTCAGATGTGGGGCGCAGATGGCCCATGGCAACCGGCGCGTATTCGCCCGGCTCCTTGCAGTAGAGGAGGGCTGTATTCATCGGCTCGGGCCTTCCTGCCGGTCGAAATGCTTCCCCATGGACACTCGGCGTTTGCCATTCATGTCTTCATCGATTAGACAGACCCGGTTAGGCGTCGCCCCGTTGCTGAACGCGCGATTGGTTTCCCCTCCCGAAGATTACGGACTATCCCCTCATGGACATGAAGACTGAACCGAGCACGCCGGAAGCGGCAACACGCATTGAAAGCGACCTGCTCGGCGAGATGCATGTTCCTCAGCAGTACCTGTACGGTGTGCAGACTGCGCGCGCGGTGGAGAACTTCCCGATCACCGGCGTCCTTCTCAATCAGTTTCCGGAATTCGTGCGCGCGCTTGCCATGGTCAAGAAGGCGGCAGCACTTGCCAATCGCGAGCTTGAGGCAATCACTCCGCAGATTTCGGACGCCATCGTGGCCGCGTGCGACGACATCATAGCGGGCGAGCACCACGAGCATTTCGTGGTGGACATGATCCAGGGTGGTGCGGGAACCTCCACCAACATGAACGCCAACGAGGTGGTCGCCAATGTCGGCCTCGAGAAGCTCGGCCGCGCCCGTGGCGACTACATGCACCTGCACCCCAACGACCATGTGAACCGCTCGCAGTCGACCAACGACGTATATCCGACGGCGATCAGGCTGGCCGTGCTGATGCAGTATGAGGAGCTGGTAACGGCGCTGCTGGCTCTCGGCCAGGCCTTCTCCGCCAAGGCCGAGGCGTTTTCCGGCATCGTCAAGGTCGGCCGCACCCAGCTTCAGGATGCGGTGCCGATGACGCTCGGGATGGAGTTTGCCTCCTTTGCGGTGGCGGTCGAGGAAGACGCGAAGCACCTGCGCCACGCCGCCGAATTGCTCAAGACGGTCAATCTGGGCGGAACCGCCATCGGCACCGGCATCGCGGCCCCCGCCGGCTATTGCGAGCGCGCCATCGCGCATCTCTCGGCGGTATCCGGTTTCGAGCTGCAGCGCGCCCGCGACCTGATCGAGGCGTCGTCCGACCTCGGCGCCCTTGTCAGCTTCTCCAGCGCGCTGAAGCGCGTGTCGGTCAAGCTCTCCAAGATCTCCAACGACCTGCGCCTGCTGAGCAGCGGCCCGCGCACCGGCATCGGCGAGATCGCGCTTCCCGCCGTCCAGCCCGGCTCGTCCATCATGCCGGGCAAGGTCAACCCTGTGATCCCCGAGATGGTGAGCCAGGTTGCCTATCAGGTCATCGGCCATGACGTGACGGTGACCATGGCGGCGGAGGCAGCCCAGCTTCAGCTCAATGCCATGGAACCGGTCGTGGCGTTCAACGTGCTGAACTCGATCAGGCTGCTGACCAACGCCGTTACCGTGCTGCGCGAACGCTGCGTGGTGGGAATTGAGGCCAATGCGCGCCATTGCGAGGAGCAGCTGCGCGGCAGCCTGGTTCTGGTGACCGCGCTTGTCCCCTATATCGGCTATGACAAGGCGGTGCAGGTGGCCACCACGGCCCAGAGCGGCAACCTGACGGTGCTCGAGGCCTCCCAGCGCCTCGGCTTCCTGTCGGACAAGGAATTCCAGGACATTCTGGTAGCGGAAGGCCTGGCCTGAGGCGTTTCGTGCGTCGGCAGTTGATATCGGCCGACCTCGCCCGTGTTTCAATCGTCAGTCCGCCATTTTGCACGAGCGGCTGCCGAGTTTCGTGGTGCTTGCGGCCGCGCTGAAGACGGCTCGTTATATGGCTGTGGTGGCAGTTGGCCGGGGGAGGGGAGCGACAACAGTTGATATGCAGCTAGCATTCAGCTTGAACGAAAGCTGCTCCTATCTAGCAGAAGAGATAGGAGCAGCAAGTTAGTTTACCGAATGTCATAGTCCGGAAGAGACCCTAGCGTCCGACCGCATCTCAGGGCAACCAGACCACCTTGTGAATGAGACCCTGTGCGGAAGAATTTTTATAACCGCCTATCGGGGAGCCCTGATCAGCCCTTCGGACGATTTATTGCTTGATAGACGCTCATTTCCGCTTTCCTGTTCTGTTAGGCGCTTGAGTGAGCGCCGACGCCGCAACGGATTTGACGGCCTTGGGAGTGCGTGGATCACGCAACAGCTTGGAGGCCTTTGAGGCGACCGACTTTGAGGTAGTTTCATTTTTTGCCATGTGATCTCCGATCAATTTGGCAGTAGATGCCCTAGCTACCTCGACTCCGAGAACCGATTCCCTGTATGTAGTCCTTGTCACAGGTGGGACATTAGTCCTCATCGCCCCGCGTGGGCTGAAGGCTTATTCGCGGTTCCAAAGCCGATCCGAGAGGGTCGGCTTTGGTGTTTCTAGAGTGATGTCACATGAGGACATCATCTGCTTGCGGTTCTTGCTTTGTCCCCTTTGCTATTCGGCCCGATCTCGCGACCGGGCCGAACCTATTATTAGTAGGTCGAATTTTCAGCTGCAGCCGCTCGTCGCGCCGCAGGTGTCGCACTTCTCGCAGGTGCCGTTGCGGACCATGGTGAAGTTCTGGCACTCCGTGCACATGTTGCCGGTGTAGCCCTGCATGATTGCGCGGTTGCGGCGTTCCGCGGCCTTGGCCTTGGCTTCCGCTGCTTCCTGCGCGGCGGCGTCGGTGAAGAGTTCCGTGGCGGCTTCCTCGTGCTTTGCTTCTTCCGCCACTTCCTTCGCGCGCTGCTCGAAGTCGCGCTTGAAGGCAGTTGCGCCGTCGCTATAGGCCGGCGTGCTGGCCTGGACGGCTGCGGCCGACGAGATCGAGCGCACATTGGAGCCCGAGAAGGCGACCGGAGCCGTGACCTTGGCGGGCGTGCCGGCCGGCTGCGTGCCGGCGAAGCCCTTCGGCTCCCCGCCGGGCAGGCCGGACACCACCTTCAGCGGAGCGCCGCGGGTCAGGCCCTTGGAGACGGCCTGCGCGCGGCCTTCGTTGATGCCGCGGCCAAGTGCGGTGTTGGAGAAATCCGACGTGTCGACATGGGCAAGGTCGTTGCGGCCGAGATAGGAAACGGCGAGCTCGCGGAACACATAGTCGAGGATCGACGTGGCGTTCTTGATTGCATCGTTGCCGATGACAATGCCGGCCGGCTCGAACTTGGTAAACGTGAAGGCCTCGACATATTCCTCGAGCGGCACGCCATATTGCAGGCCGAGCGAGATCGCGATGGCGAAATTGTTCATCATCGCGCGGAAGGCGGCGCCTTCCTTGTGCATGTCGATGAAGATTTCGCCCAGCCGGCCGTCGTCGAACTCGCCGGTGCGCAGGTAGACCTTGTGGCCGCCGATGACCGCCTTTTGCGTGTAGCCCTTGCGGCGGTTCGGCAGCTTCTCGCGATCGTGCACCACCTTTTCGATGATCCGCTCGACGATCTTTTCGGTGACGGCGACCGCCTGGGCGGCCGCCGGGGCGGCAACCAGCGCCTCCACGGCCTCTTCTGCCTCCTCGGCGTCATCCTCGATCAGCGAGGCGTTGAGCGGCTGCGAAAGCTTCGAGCCGTCGCGGTAAAGCGCGTTGGCCTTCAGCGCCAGCTTCCAGGACAGCATGTAGGCTTCCTTGCAGTCCTCGACCGTCGCATCGTTGGGCATGTTGATGGTCTTGGAGATGGCGCCCGAGATGAAGGGCTGGGCGGCCGCCATCATGCGGATGTGGCTTTCCACCGACAGATAGCGCTTGCCGATCTTGCCGCACGGGTTGGCGCAGTCGAACACCGCCAGGTGCTCGTCCTTCAGGAAAGGCGCGCCTTCGAGCGTCATGGCGCCGCAGACGTGGATATTGGCGGCTTCGATCTCGCGCTTGGTGAAGCCGAGCGCCGGCAGTACCTCGAAGGAGAAGTCGTTGAGCTGCTCGTCGGTGAAGCCGAGCGTTTCCTTGCAGAAATCCTCGCCCAGCGTCCACTTGTTGAACACGAACTTGATGTCGAAGGCGCTCTTGAGCGCTGCGTTCAGCGCCTCGATCTTCTCGTCGGTGAAGCCCTTGGCCTTGAGCGAGCCGGGGTTGACGCACGGCGCCTGGTTCAGGTTGCCGTGGCCGACCGCATAGGCCTCGATCTCGGCGATCTGGCTTTCGGTGTAGCCCAGCGTGCGCAGGGCCTCGGGCACGGCGCGGTTGATTATCTTGAAGTAGCCGCCGCCGGCCAGCTTCTTGAACTTCACCAGCGCGAAGTCGGGCTCGATGCCGGTGGTGTCGCAATCCATGACAAGGCCGATCGTGCCGGTGGGCGCGATCACGGTTGCCTGCGCATTGCGGTAGCCGTGCCTTTCGCCGAGCTCGATGGCGCGGTCCCAGGCGGTGCGGGCGTGGCCGATCAGCTCGGCCTGCGGGCAGTCCTCGGCCACCAGAGGCACCGGGTTGACCGACAGGTTCTCGTAGCCGGCCTTGTCGCCATAGGCGGCGCGGCGGTGGTTGCGCATCACGCGCAGCATGTTGTCGGCGTTGCGGTCGTAGTCGGCGAAGGTGCCAAGCTCGGAGGCCATCTCGGCCGAGGTGGCATAGGCCACGCCGGTCATGATCGCGGTCAGCGCGCCGCAGATGGCGCGGCCTTCCTTCGAGTCATAGGGAATGCCGGAGGTCATCAGCAGGCCGCCGATATTGGCGTAGCCGAGGCCGAGCGTGCGGTATTCATAGGAGAGTTTTGCGATTTCCTTCGACGGGAACTGCGCCATCATCACCGAGATTTCGAGCACGACGGTCCAAAGGCGCACGGTGTGCTCGTAGGCCGCGATGTCGATGTCGCCATTGGCCTGCCGGTAGGGCAGGAGGTTGATGGAGGCGAGGTTGCAGGCCGTGTCGTCGAGGAACATGTATTCCGAGCACGGATTGGAGGCGCGGATCGGGCCGGCGGCCGGCGAGGTGTGCCAGTCGTTCATGGTGGTGTTGAAGTGCAGGCCCGGATCGGCCGAGGCCCAGGCGGCGTAGCCGATCTTTTCCCACAGGTCGCGTGCCTTCAGCGTCTTCAGCACCTTGCCGTCCTTGCGGGCGGTCAGGTGCCAGTCGCCATCGTTCTCCACCGCGCGCAGGAAATCGTCCTTCAGCGAGACGGAATTGTTGGAGTTCTGGCCGGAGACGGTCAGGTAGGCTTCCGAATCCCAGACGGTGTCGTAGGTGCTGAACTCGATGGAGTCGTAGCCCTGCTTGGCGAACTGGATGACGCGGTAGATGTAGTTCTCCGGCACCGAGTTCTTCTTGGCGGCGCGGATCTCGCGCTTCAGCGCAGTGTTGATTGCCGGGTCGAAGCAGTCGTCATCATGGCCCTCGCAATTCACGCAGGCCGCCATGATCCGGGTCAGGTGCTGCTTGACGATCTTGGAGCCGGTGACGAGCGAGGCAACCTTCTGCTCTTCCTTCACCTTCCAGTCGATGTAGGCCTCGATGTCCGGATGGTCGATGTCGACCACCACCATCTTCGCCGCGCGGCGCGTGGTGCCGCCCGACTTGATGGCGCCAGCGGCGCGGTCGCCGATCTTGAGGAAGCTCATCAGGCCCGACGACTTGCCGCCGCCGGAAAGCTTTTCGCCTTCGCCGCGCAGCATGGAGAAGTTGGAGCCGGTGCCCGAGCCATACTTGAACAGGCGCGCCTCGCGCACCCAAAGGTCCATGATGCCGCCCTCGTTGACGAGGTCGTCCTGCACGCTCTGAATGAAGCAGGCGTGCGGCTGCGGGTGCTCATAGGCCGACTTGGACCTGGTCAGCTTGCCGGTGAAGGGGTCGACGTAGAAATGGCCCTGGCCGGGGCCGTCGATGCCATAGGCCCAGTGCAGGCCGGTGTTGAACCACTGCGGCGAATTCGGCGCCACGCGCTGGGT
>JAEWHN010000049.1 GCA_023387775.1 Pseudomonadota bacterium
CATCGGCCACTTGCTGGGTGCTGCCGGAGCGGCAGAGGCGATCTTCTCGATCTTGGCCATTCGCGACAACATTGCGCCGGCGACGATCAACCTGGACAATCCCGAGCGTGAAACGGCGATCGACCTCGTGCCCAACAAGCCTCGCGAGCGCCAGATCGACGTCGCCCTGTCGAATTCGTTCGGCTTTGGCGGCACCAACGCCTCGTTGGTTTTCCAGCGTTATAACGGCTGAGCGACGCCGAAAGGCTCGCTTCGCCGCGAATTTTGCCATATTCGCGCTTAGCGTCAGGTTTCCCCTGACCCCGGTGTTTTCGTGGGGATTTTTACGCAAAGAGCAGATATAGAGGCGCCATGAGTACGACACCTCCCGATGCCGAATTTGGCCGCCCCTCTGAGCCGTCGAAACCGATCATCCCCAAGAGCGCCAGCGAGGCGCTGCGGCCCGAAGCCGGCACGCCGCCTCCGCCGCGCAGGCGCTCCCGCGCATCGCGCAGCCAGTTCATCGTATTCCTGAATTTCGTGGTTTCCAGCATTGTGCTGGTGGTTCTGGCCGCCAGTGCGGCGGTGTATTTCGGCAAGCTCGAGTTCGACGGGGCCGGCCCGACGACCGTCGCCCAGACTATCCTTGTGAAGCCGAACACGGGCGTGCAGGAGATCGCCGACCAGCTTGAACGGCGCGGCCTCATCCGCGACGCGCGCATCTTCCGCCTGGGCGTGCGCGCCTATGGCAACGATTCGGCACTGAAGGCCGGCGAATACGAGATCAAGGCCGGCGCTTCGATGCGCGACGTGATGGAACTGCTGAAGAGCGGCAAGTCAGTGATGTATTCGCTGACCATCCCCGAGGGGCTGACGGTGGAGCAGGCGTTCCAGCGCATTGCCGAGCACGAGGTGCTGGTCGGCGACATGCCGACGGAAATGCCACCGGAGGGCAGCCTTGCGGCCGATACGCAGCGCTTCACCCGCGGCGCCACCCGCCAGCAGATCATCGACAAGATGCTTGCCCACCAGAAGCGACTGGTGGAAGAGGTCTGGGAAAGGCGCGTGCCGGGCCTGCCGGTGGCCGATATCAACGAATTCGTGACACTGGCTTCGATCGTCGAGAAGGAAACCGGCCGGGCGGATGAGCGTCCGCGTGTGGCTTCCGTGTTCATCAACCGGCTGAAGAAGAAGATGCGTCTCCAGTCCGATCCGACCATCCTTTACGGTCTGTTCGGGGGCAAGGGGCGCCCGGCCGACAGGCCGATCTACCAGTCGGACATCGACAAGGCGACGCCCTACAACACCTACCAGATCAACGGCCTGCCGCCCACGCCGATCGCCAATCCGGGCCGCGCGGCGCTGGAAGCGGTGGCGAACCCCTCGCAGACGGACGATCTCTATTTCGTCGCCGACGGCACCGGCGGCCACGTCTTTGCCAAGACTCTGGACGAGCACAATACGAATGTGGCGCGCTGGCGCGCGGTGCAGAAGAAGCAAGCCGAGGAAGCCGCCAAGGCAGCTGCCGAACAGCAAAACGGTGAGCAGCCGGCAAGCCCTGTCCAGTAGGGCCGGGCAGGAAAGATGCGCGGCAGGACGGCGCAGGAATATACGTTTTAAATCAGTTGGCCGTAATCGTTGTACCCGGTAGCCGGTGAGTAAGAGGACCGCGATATGAGCTTGCAGAGTATGACCGGCTTTTCGCGGGCTGCGGGCGAGCATGGCGGCGCCACGATCGCCTGGGAGCTCAAGTCGGTGAACGGCAAGAGCTGCGAGGTGCGCTTCCGGCTGCCGCCCGGTTGCGAGCGGCTCGAGCCGCTGGCGCGTCTGGCAGTTCAAAAGCGTTTCAGCCGCGGCAACATCCAGGCCTCGCTGAACCTGACGCGAGCAACCGGCGCGCTGGTTCAGCCGGTGGTCAACGAGGCCTTCCTGAAGGACCTGGCCGGTCTGGCCAAGCGGCTGGAGGAACAGTTCGGCATCGCGCCGCCCGCCGCCGACGGGCTGCTTGCGCTGCGCGGCGTGCTGGAAATGCCCGAAGCGGTGGAGACGGAGGAGCAACGGGCAAGCTTCGACGCTGCCGCCATTTCCGTTCTTGAGACGGCGCTCTCCGGCCTGGAGCAGGCGCGCCAGAGCGAGGGCGCCGCGCTCGCGGCGGTGCTTGGTGGCCAGATCGACGCCGTCGAGGCACTGACGCTGGAGGCAGAGGCAGATCCTTCACGCCAGCCGGCGATCATCCGCGCGCGCCTGGCCGAGCAGGTCGCTCTTCTGATGGATACCGGCGCCCCTCTCGACGAGGCACGCCTGCATCAGGAAGCCGCGTTCCTGGCGACCAAGGCCGACATTCGCGAGGAGATCGACCGTCTGAAGACGCATGTCGCCTCCGCGCGCAGCCTGCTTTCCGCAAGTGGCGCCGTCGGGCGCAAGCTCGATTTCCTGGCGCAAGAATTTAACCGCGAATCAAATACGTTGTGCTCGAAGTCGAACGCCGCCACGGTCACTGCCATCGGGCTGCAGCTGAAGGCCGTCGTCGACCAGTTTCGCGAACAGGTACAGAATCTGGAGTAACATATGAGCGCGGACCTACCTTCGAGCTCCATCCGTCGCCGTGGCCTGATGCTCGTCTTGTCCTCGCCCTCCGGGGCCGGCAAGTCGACCATCGCGCGCTCGCTGCTCGAAAGCGATCCGAGCCTCGAACTCTCGGTCAGCGTCACCACGCGTGCGCGGCGCGGCAGCGAGATCGACCGCGTTCACTACCATTTCGTCTCGCATCGTGACTTCGAGCGCCTGCGTGACACCGACGCGCTCCTGGAATGGGCGGAAGTGCACGGCAACTACTACGCCACGCCGCGCGAGCCGGCGGAAGCTGCCATGTCCGCCGGCCGCGACATGCTGTTCGACATCGACTGGCAGGGAGCCGAGCAGCTCAAGGAAAAGATGCCGGCCGACATCGTGTCGATCTTCATCCTGCCGCCTTCGATGAAGGAGCTGAAGACGCGGCTGAAGCGCCGCGCCGAGGATAGCGACGAGGTGATCGAAAAGCGGCTGGAAAACGCCCGCGTGGAGATCGAGCACTGGCGCGACTATGATTATGTCGTGGTCAACGACGACCTCGACCGTGCCTTCAGTGCCGTGAAGGCGATCGTCACCGCTGAGCGGCTGCGCCGCAACCGGCGGCCCGGCCTGTTCGACTTCGTTTCGGGCCTGCTCGAGGAAAAAGCCGAGTAGGTATTTCTCCCTCGATCAGGAGGGAGAACCTACAGCGTGTTCGCCAGCGCCACGAATTCCGCGATATCCAGTGTCTCGGCGCGCCGGGTGCCATCTATGCCGGTGGCTTCCAGCAGGCGTGCGCCTTCGATGCCCTTCAGGCTCTGGCGCAGCATCTTGCGGCGCTGGCCGAATGCGGCCTCGGTGACGCGGCCCAGCTTGCGCACATCCGCCGGCAGCGGGTTTTCACGCGGGACCAACTGAACCACCGAAGAGGTAACCTTGGGCGGCGGCGTAAAAGCCTGCGGCGGTACGTCGAAGACGATTTTCGCCTGCGTGCGCCAGCCCGCAAGCACGCCCAGTCGGCCGTAGGCTTCGGCGCCGGGATTGGCAACGATGCGCTGCGCCACCTCGCGCTGGAACATCAGCGTCATCGATTCGTAGAAGGGTGGCCATTCGGCCACCGTCAGCCACCGCACCAGCAATTCGGTGCCGATGTTATAGGGCAGGTTGGCCACGATCTTGACCGGCCCCGAGGGCACAAGTGCGGCGAAATCGGTTTTCAGGGCATCGCCCGAAATGACCTCGAGACGACCGGGATAGTGGGCCGAAACCTCCGCCAGCGCTTCCAGGCAGCGTTCGTCGCGCTCGATGGCAACCACGCGGGCGGCACCGTTCATCAGCAGCGCTCGGGTAAGCCCGCCAGGGCCGGGGCCCACCTCGATGACGGTGCAGGCGCTGAGGTCGCCGGCGGCGCGGGCGATCTTGCCTGTGAGATTGAGGTCAAGCAGGAAATTCTGGCCAAGCGACTTCTTCGCCTGGAGCCCATGGCGTTCGATCACTTCGCGTAGCGGCGGAAGGCCGTCAAGGCTCATTTGGCGTGGCTTTCCGTGTCGGCGAGGTGTCGCGCCAGCTTGAGCGCTGCGATCAGGCTGTCGGGCCGCGCGATGCCCTTGCCGGCGATGTTGAAGGCGGTGCCGTGGTCGGGCGAGGTGCGGATGAAGGGGAGCCCGAGTGTGACGTTTACCGTCTCGTCGAAGGCGAGCGCCTTGGCCGGAATGAGCGCCTGGTCGTGATACATGCAGATGGCGGCGTCGTAGGTGGCGCGGGCGCGTGGATGGAACATGGTATCGGCAGGGTGGGGGCCCACCGCCTCGATGCCCGTCTGGCGCAACACCTCGACCGCCGGCCGCACGATTGCCTCATCCTCGCTGCCCATGGCGCCGCCTTCGCCGGCATGCGGGTTGAGGCCTGCAATGCACAGGCGCGGCTTCTGGATGCCGAAGCGCGTATGCAACTCGCGCGCGGTTATGGTCGCGACGCTGACGATGCCGCCGACGGTGAGCGCTTCCGGAACGTCGGAAAGCGGAATGTGGATGGTAACGGGCACAGCACGCAAGTCCGGTCCTGCGAGCATCATCACGGGCGTTACCTCGCGGCCCGTCTTCAGGCTCGCCAGATGGGCGAGATATTCCGTGTGGCCGGGGAAGCGGAAGCCGGCGTCGTAGAGCGGCTTCTTGGCAATGGGGCAGGTGACGACGGCGGCGGCTGCGCCTGAAAAGACATCCGCCACGGCGCGGTCGATCGCTTCCACGGTGCCGGCCGCATTGGCCGGGTCCGGCTTTCCGATGCTGTCCACAAAGCGTGCCGCGAGCGGCACCACGGGCAGGCTGTGGTGGAAAACCTCAATCGCTTTATCCGGCGTGGTCTCGCTGATCGGGACATCGATGCCGAGCTGCCGCGCTCTGGCAGCCAGCAGCGCCGGGTCGGTCAGCAGATAGAATGGCGGCACGTTTGCCGTCGAACGTGCGAGCCAGGCGGCGATGGCGATCTCGGGGCCGATGCCGGAAGGATCGCCTCCCGTCAGTGCCAGCGCGGAGTGGGCATGAGGACGCACAACAGCTCAGCGTTCGACGATGCGGGCTCTCTCCCGCAATTCGGCGATGTACTTCTTGTTGAGCTGTTCGGCCTGGTCGTCCTTGGTTCCTTCCGCCTGGAAAACCATCTTGGCGACCTGGTCGTCCGACACTTCGCGGGAACTGCACACGCCGATAAACTCGACGCCTCGCTCGGTCTCGCGAACCGTGGTGGCGCCGCCGGCCTTGGTCTTCTTGATCTGGTCGGCCCATTCCGGCGGCAGTTCGGGCGCCAGCAGGCGGCCGAGGTCGCGCACGGTGACGTCGAGCAGGCCCTTGGCGAATTCACGGGTGGTGTTGCAGCCGTTGAAGCGCGCGCGCATCGACTCCGCCTCGCGCTTGCGGGCACCCATCTTGCCGCGTTCCTTCTGGGGAACGACAAAGATCACCTGCTGCAGCATGTATTCGGTGGCTGTCGGCTTGCTGCCGCCCTGCTCGAGCATGCGGCGGACAACGTCCTGTTCACTCATGCTGCCGCCCTGCGCGCGGTAGCGAGCCTGGAGCGCCTGGTTCCAGGCCATCTGCGCGCCGATGAACTGCTTGAAATGCTCAGGCGTGACACCGGACTGCTGCATGATCTCGCTGAGCTGCTTCGGCGTCATCTTGTTGGAACCGGCGAAACGCTTGAAGGCGTCCTCGATCTGCTGGTCCGAAACCTTG
>JAEWHN010000100.1 GCA_023387775.1 Pseudomonadota bacterium
TGTAGGAGCCGTAGGACGACACCATGTTCCAGCCCGCATAGGCATCCGGATAGTCGATGTAGCGGCGCGGCATGCCGGCCAGACCCAGGAAGTGCTGCGGGAAGAAGATCAGGTTCACGCCGATGAACGTCACCCAGAAGTGGGTGCGCGCGATCAGCGGCGAGTACATGTAGCCGAACATCTTGGGGAACCAGTAGTACCAGCCCGCGAAGATAGCGAAGACGGCGCCCAGCGACAGCACGTAGTGGAAGTGGGCGACGACGTAGTAGGTGTCGTGGAAGGAGCGGTCGAGGCCGGCATTGGCCAGCTGAACGCCCGTCACGCCGCCGACGGTGAACAGGAAGATGAAGCCGATCGCCCACAGCATCGGGGTGCGCATGGAGATCGAACCGCCCCACATCGTCGCGATCCACGAGAAGATCTTCACGCCCGTCGGGACGGCGATGACCATCGTGGCGAAGACGAAGTAGCGCTGCGCGTTCAGGCTGATGCCCGTCGTGTACATGTGGTGCGCCCACACGACGAAGCCGACGGCGCCGATCGCGACCATGGCGTAGGCCATGCCGAGATAGCCAAACACCGGCTTGCGCGAGAAGGTCGAGACGATGTGGCTGACGATGCCGAAGCCCGGCAGGATCAGGATGTACACCTCGGGGTGACCGAAGAACCAGAACAGGTGCTGGAACAGGATCGGGTCGCCGCCGAACTCGGGGTTGAAGAAGGCCGTGCCGAAGTTGCGGTCGGTCAGCAGCATGGTGATGGCGCCGGCCAGGACGGGCAGCGACAGCAGCAGCAGGAACGCCGTCACCAGCACGGACCATGCATAAAGCGGCATCTTGTGCAGCGTCATGCCCGGCGCGCGCATGTTGAAGATGGTGGTGATGAAGTTGATGGCGCCGAGGATCGACGACGCACCGGCGATGTGCAGCGCCAGGATCGCCAGGTCCATCGCCGGGCCGGGCTGGCCCGAGGTCGAGAGCGGCGGATAGATCGTCCAGCCGCCGCCGACGCCGAAGCCGCCGGTCGGGCCGGGAACGAACATGGACAGCAGCAGCAGGATGAACGCCGGCGGCAGCAGCCAGAACGAGATGTTGTTCATGCGCGGGAACGCCATGTCCGGCGCGCCGATCATGATCGGCACCATCCAGTTGGCGAAGCCGCCGATCAGCGCCGGCATGACCATGAAGAAGATCATGATCAGCGCGTGGCCGGTGGTGAACACGTTGTACATGTGCTTGCCGCCGTCGATGGCGGCGTCACCCTCGAAGCCGTAGACCATCTCGGCGAGGCCGGTGAAGATCTGGATGCCCGGCTCGGCCAGTTCCCAGCGCATCATCACCGACAGGAAACCGCCGATCAGGCCCGCCATGATCGCGAAGATCAGGTAGAGCGTGCCGATGTCCTTGTGGTTGGTCGAGAACAGCCAGCGCTGGGCGAAGCCGGGCGGGCCATGCTCGTGATGATCATGGGCGTGATCGTCATGACCGTGATGGGCGTGGCCGTGATCGTCGTGTGCCGCAGATGCCATTGTCCCGCTCCTCGAATTCTGAACCGCCCGGCCGATCACTCGGCGGCGGTCGCAACCTTGTTCGCGCCGTCGACGGCAGCCATCAGGGCGCGGTTGGCGCCGTCCATGTCGGTCCGCGCCGCCGCGAGCCACGTGTCGTACTGCTCGGGCGCCACGACGCGGATGGCGATCGGCATGAAGGCGTGGTCCTTGCCGCACAGCTCGGAGCACTGGCCGTAGTAGAGGCCTTCCTTCGTCGCCTTGAACCAGACCTCGTTGATGCGGCCCGGAACGGCGTCGGCCTTGACGCCGAAGGCGGGCATCGCAAAGGCGTGGATCACGTCGCTCGCCGTCACCAACACGCGCACCGTTGCGTTGACCGGGACGACGACCTCGTTGTTCACCGCGAGAAGACGCGGATAGCGGGCCAGATCGTCCTTGCCCAGCGTGGCGCGGACGTTGCCCGAATCGCTCTCCGGGCTAGGCAGCATCACCGAGTTGAAGGTGAGCGGCTCGTCGATCTGGTACTCGTAGTCCCAGTTCCACTGGTTCCCGGTCGCCTTGATGGTAAGCGCCGGATCCTCTTCAGGCGTGTACTGCGCGGTCAGAAGCTGGAACGACGGCACCGCCAGGAACAGCAGGATCAACACCGGGCCGACAGTCCAGATCACCTCGATCAGCGTATTGTGGCTGGTGCGGGACGGAACCGGATTGGCGCTCGCCCGGTATCTCACGATGCACCAGGCCAGCAGCACCAGGACCAGGAGCGTGATCGGAATGATGAACCACAGCGTGTAGAGCTCGAACCACTCGATCTGTTCCATGATGGCGGTCACCGGCTGCTGGAACCGCGCCTGCCATTCGACCGGCTGATCCGCGAGCGCCGCCGGAGCCTGGAGCAATGCGGCAAGGGCAGATGCGCCCGCCAGGAATCTCCTCGTCACCACTATCGTCTCCCGCTTCGAAATCAGTCGGCGTCACTTGCACCTGGACGCGCGCGCGTCCGGTCACTGGGCTTTCACCCGTGGCGCCGTAACAACCATACTCTCAATCGGGCCGCAAGAAAGCCGTGGTCGGGTGCATGCGGCATTTTTGCGCGCGGCGGCGTAAGGCCGTGGCCAGCATGCGCCAAAGCCCCGGCGGGCCGCATTTCGGGCGGATTTCGCCCGCAAGCCAGACTTCGCGGGCCGGGGGAAGGGCTTCGCTGTCAATTGGCACCTGCCCGCGATAGATTTCGTTGATTCGTGATGGAGACTGCGATGATCGCACGCCTCGTCCTGCTCTGCGGGTTGCTGGCCTCGTTCCCGGCCGTGGCGCAGCAGGAGTCGGTCAAGGGCACCTACGGGCCCTGGTCGATCCTGTGCTCGACGCCGCCCGGGGCCACCGCCGAGCAGTGCGCGCTCATGCAGAACGTTGTCGCCGAGGACCGGCCGGAACTCGGCCTGTCGGTCATTGTCTTCAAGTCGGCGGACAACAAGGCCGAGATCCTGCGCGTGCTGACGCCGCTCGGCATCCTGCTGCCCAACGGGCTCGGCCTGTTCATCGACGGCAAGGACATCGGCAAGGCCTACTTCGCGCGCTGCTTCGAGGACGGCTGCTACGCCGAGGTGATCCTGGAAAAGGCGCTGATGGATCAACTCAAGTCCGGCAAGGAAGCCGTCTTCATCGTCTTCCAGACGCCCGAGGAAGGCATCGGCGTGCCCGTCGACCTGACGGGCTTCGCCAACGGCTTCAACGCCCTGCCCTGACGGCGCCCGCATTGCCCCCGGACCGGTGCGCGCCTACATGGTGCGGGTCCGGGAGCCCGATATGCAGAGCCTGATCCACAAATTCGACCTTTCCGACGAAGCGCTGAAGCGAATCGTCCGCGATACCATCGAGGGCGCCGACGACGGCGAACTCTTCCTCGAGCAGGGTCAGTCGGAGGCGCTGGTCTTCGACAACGGCCGTCTGAAGACCGCCAACTACTCCACCGACGAGGGCTTCGGCCTGCGCGCCGTCGCGGGCGAGGCCACCGGCTACGCCCATTCCAGCGAGCTCACAGAAGCGTCGCTGCGCCGCGCGGCGGATGCCGTGTCGGCGGTCAAGGCGGGGTATTCGGGCACGCTGGCCGAGGCCCCTGCCCGCACCAACCGGCACCTCTACGGCGAGGAGAATCCGATCGAATCGCCCGGCTTCGCCGACAAGGCGAAGCTGCTCGCCGAGATGGACGGCTGGATCAGGGCGCGCGATCCGCGCGTGCGCCAGGTGACGGCGTCGCTGACCGCGTCGTGGCAGCATGTCGAGATCGTGCGCGCCGACGGGCAGATCGCCAGTGACGTGCGGCCGCTGGTGCGGATGAGCATCCAGGTCGTGGTCGGCGACGGCGACCGCCAGGAGACCGGCTCCTACGGCATCGGCGGGCGCAAGAGTTTCGGCGAGTTCCTCGCGG
>JAEWHN010000106.1 GCA_023387775.1 Pseudomonadota bacterium
ATGCTGTCGTTGCGGCCGATATCCTGCTGCTCGGCCACGATCTGCTCCAGCGTGGCGACGTCGGACGCGGTAAGCCGCGGGTGCTCGGCGAAGACGGCGAGCGCGGCGCGATGACGGCGCTTGAGGAAGTCGGCGGCATGGTCGCGGGCAAGAAGATCGAGATCGTCAAGGGCTCGTCCGACGCTTCGCCCGACAGTGCCGTGCGCGCCGCGCGCAAGCTGGTCGAGCAGGACGGCGTGAAGGTGCTGGTCGGCCCGCTTTCCGGCGACGAGGGCATTGCGGTCAAGGACTATGCCAAGACCCATCCCGACGTGACCTTCGCCAACGGCGCCTCCGCCGCGCAGGACACCACGCTGCGCGATCCGGCGCCGAACTTCTTCCGCTTCGGCACCGATGGCGCCCAGTGGATGGCCGGCCTCGGCACCTACGCCTACAACGAAAAGGGCTACAAGAAGGTCGCCACCGTCGCCGAAGACTACTCCTTCCCCTATACGCAGGTGTTCGGCTTCATGGCCGAGTTCTGCAAGGCGGGCGGCACGGTGCCGTCGAAGTCGTGGGTGCCGATCGGCAACAAGGACTATTCCTCGGTCATCGCGGCGATCCCGGATGATGTCGACGCCATCTATGTCGCGCTCGGCGGCGCCGACGGCGTCAACTTCCTGACGCAGTACCAGCAGGCAGGCGGCACCGCGCCGCTGATCGGCGGCTCCATCACCGTCGACCAGACCATCCTGACCTCGAAGGGCAAGATCCGCGACGTGCTTATCGGCACGCCCTCGGCCGGCCCGATCGCCGACACCAACGACACGCCCGCCTGGAATGCTTTTGTCGAGGCCTACAAGAAGCAGCCCAACGCCTTCCCGTCGCCGTCGCTGTTCGCCCACGCCTATTATCTCGACATGAAGGCGATGCTGATGGCGCTTGAGGAAGTCGGCGGGGACACTTCGGACGGCGGCAAGAAGCTGCAGGAGGCGCTGGCGAAGGTTTCCTTCGACGGCCCGACCGGCAAGGTCTCGCTCGACCACAACCGCAATGCCATCGCCGACATCTATCTGACGGAAGTGTCCGAAGGCGCCGACGGCAACCTCTACAACAAGCTCGTGAAGGTGGTTCCGCAGATCAACCAGACGCTCGGCATGCCGGAAGACGAGTTCCTGAAGCTCGGCGTCGTCGGCCGCGACAACCCGTCCTGCCCGTAACAGCAAGCACAAGGCGACCGCCAGTGGCCGAGATTTCAGTTGCATCCCGCCTGCAGGGCTCCGGCGCATACGCGCTGGAGCTGGACGGCATTGCACGTCATTTCGGTGCGCTGGTGGCGTTGACGGGTGTCAACATGAGGATCGCGGCCGGCGAGCGGCGCGCGGTCCTCGGCTCCAACGGCGCCGGCAAGACGACGCTGTTCAATGCCATCACCGGCGATTTCCTGCCGACTTCCGGGCGCATCCGCTTCTTCGGCGAGGACATAACCGACCTGCCGCCGCATGAGCGCATCCGCCGCGGCCTGCGCCGGACCTATCAGATTTCGCAGCTCTTCAAGGGGCTGACGGTTCTGGATTCTATCTTTCTCGCCTGCCGGGGCGTGTCGCGAAGGCGCTTCTCGGTGCTGCGCCCTTCCGCCAGCGACGTGAACATGGCGCAGGCGGAATCGATCCTCAACGCGGTGCATCTCGAGCGCGACCGCGATGCGCTGGTGGCGACGCTCTCGCACGGCCAGCAGCGGCAGCTGGAAATCGCGCTGGCGCTTGCGGGTGCGCCGCGCTTCATCCTGTTCGACGAGCCGGCCGCGGGCCTGTCGCCCACTGAGCGGCGCGACCTCGTCGCCATCCTCAACGCGCTGCCCAAACACATCGGCTACATCATCATCGAGCATGATCTTGATGTTGCGCTGCGCGTCTCGGAATATGTGTCGATGATGCACAACGGGCGGCTGTTCAAGGAAGGCACGCCGCAGGAGATCGAAGCCGACCCGGAAGTGCAGGAGATCTACCTCGGGGGCAAGCATGGCTGAACGTGCTTCTTCTTCCGGCAAGGCGGGCAAGGCCGTCCTGCGCATCGACGATCTGCAGGTCTATTACGGCGAAAGCCACGCGCTCCAGGGCGTCTCGCTGGCGCTCGAAAGCGGTGTCTTGTCGGTTGTCGGCCGCAACGGCATGGGCAAGACGACGCTTTGCAACACCATTGCCGGTCTGAAGCGCGCGCGCTCCGGCTCGATCCGCGTCAATGGCCGCGAGATTTCCTCGCTGGAGCCGCATGAAATCCACCGCCTCGGCGTCGGCTATGTGCCGCAGGGCCGGCGCGTATGGCCGAGCCTGACGGTGGACGAGCATCTGCGGCTCTCCGCCGGCGGCCGCCGCGATGCGGGCTGGACGGTCGAGCGCGTCTACCAGACATTTCCGCGGCTTGCGGAGCGCCGCAACAATGGCGGCTCGCAGCTTTCGGGCGGCGAGCAGCAGATGCTGGCGATCTCGCGCGCGCTGCTGAGCGACCCGAAGCTGCTCGTCATGGACGAGCCGACTGAGGGCCTGGCGCCGGTCATCGTCGAACAGGTCGAGCAGATGCTGATCACGCTCGCCCAGGAAGGCGAGATGGCGATCCTGGTCATCGAGCAGAATATCGGCGTCGCGACTGCCGTGTCCGACAGCGTCGCGATCATGGTCAACGGCCGCATCAACCGCATCATGGACGCCAAGGCGCTGGCCGCCGACCGCGACCTGCAGCAGCGGCTGCTCGGCGTCGGCCGCCATTCGGAAGAAGAGGCCGTTTCGCCGGCGGAAGTGGCACAGGCGCAGGAACATCTGGCCGAGGTCTACCGCATCGAGCGCGGCGGCAGCGAAGCCGGCCAGGCCGAAAAGCCGGCAGGCGGCGTCTACCGCCCGGTGACCGAGCTGCCAAACCGCTGGAACGTGCCGGTGACGGCCATGCGGCAGGCGGCGGTGGACAAGGCCGCCCCGCAGGAAGATCTCAAGAAGGTCTTCGCCATTCCCTTTTCCGAGCGCATCGGGCGCACCGTGCTGGTCGCCGGCACCTTCGACACCAAGGGCAATGAGCTGCGCTTCATCGCCGACCGGCTGAAATCGCTCGGCATTCCCACCCGCACCGTCGACCTTTCCACTTCGGGCAAGCCGTCGAGCGTCGATGTGACGGCCATGCAGGTGGCGAGCATGCACCCCTATGGCGCGTCCGAGGTCATGTCGGGCGATCGCGGCAAGTCGGTCACGGCCATGGCCGAAGCCTTCGCCCGCTGGGTGGGGCGCGAGCCGCGCCTTGGCGGCATCATTTCGGCCGGCGGCTCGGGTGGCACCACTCTGGCCACCGCGGGCATGCGCGTGCTGCCGGTCGGCATCCCGAAAATCATGGTCTCGACCGTGGCGGCCGGCGACGTCGCCAAATATGTCGGCGGCGCCGACATCATGATGTTCCACTCGGTGGCCGACGTGCAGGGGCTGAACTCCATCACCGAGCAGGTGCTGGGCAATGCCGCGCACGCCATGGCCGGCATGGTGGCGCAGTTGCCCGATGCGCAGGCCTGGGAAGCAAAGCGCAAGGCGGCGCGCCCCGCCGTCGGCATCACCATGTTCGGCGTGACGACGCCTGCCGTGCAGGCGGTGACCAAACGGCTCGAAGCCGACTACGACTGCCTCGTCTTCCACGCCACCGGCACCGGAGGGCGGGCGATGGAAAGCCTGGGCGATTCCCGGCTATTGGCCGGCTTCCTGGACCTGACCACGACCGAGATTGCCGACATGATCGTCGGCGGCGTGCTGCCGGCCGACCAGGACCGGTTCGGCGCGGCGATCCGCACCGGGCTGCCCTATGTCGGCTCGGTGGGTGCGCTCGACATGGTCAATTTCGGCCCGCGCGACAGCGTCCCGGACAAGTTCAAAAGCCGCAAATTCGTGATCCACAACCCCAACGTGACGCTGATGCGCACGACGCGGGACGAGAACCGCGCCTTCGGCGAATGGATCGGCGCCCGGCTCAACCAGATGAACGGGCCGGTGCGCTTCCTTCTGCCCGAGGGCGGCGTGTCGATGCTCGACGCGCCTGGGGGCGCCTTCCACGACCCTGAGGCCGACGATGCTTTGTTCGAGGCCATCGAACGCACCGTGCGCCAGACGCCGCAGCGCCGCATCCAGCGCGTGCGCGCCAACATCAATGATGAAACCTTCGTGGACGCGGTGATCGAAGCGTTCCAGTCGATAATGCCCAAGCTTCAGAGGAGAACGTGATGCCGCGTTTCCAGCGATCCGCGCTTATGGAGAAATTCCAGGAGATGAAACGCCGCCGCGTGCCCATCGTTGGCGGCGGGGCGGGCACCGGCCTCTCGGCCAAATGCGAGGAGGCCGGCGGCATCGACCTCATCGTCATCTACAATTCCGGGCGCTACCGCATGGCGGGCAGGGGCTCGCTGTCGGGCCTGCTCGCCTATGGCAACGCCAATGAGGTGGTGATGGAAATGGCGCGCGAGATCCTGCCGGTGGTGCAGCGCACGCCGGTGCTGGCAGGCGTCAACGGCACCGACCCGTTCCTCATCGTCGACCATTTCCTCGACCAGGTGAAGGCGATCGGCTTTGCCGGCGTGCAGAATTTCCCGACCGTCGGCCTGATCGACGGCACCTTCCGCGCCAATCTCGAAGAGACGGGAATGTCCTACGGGCTGGAGATCGACATGATCCGCAAGGCGCGTGAGAAGGACCTGCTGACCACGCCCTATGTGTTCAACGCCGACGAAGCGAAAGCCATGGCCGAGGCCGGCGCCGACATTGTGGTCTGCCATCTCGGGCTGACCACCGGCGGCTCGATCGGGGCGGAGACGGCGCTGAAGCTGAAGGATTGCCCGGCGCTGGTGGATGAGTGGTCGCAGGCCGCGCTGAAGGTCAACAAGGACATCATCGTGCTGGTGCATGGCGGGCCGGTGGCCGAGCCGGAGGACGCCGAGTTCGTGCTGAAGAACACGGCCAACTGCCACGGCTTCTATGGCGCATCGTCGATGGAGCGGCTGCCCACCGAGCGGGCGCTGACCGAGCAGACAAGAAAATTCAAGTCGGTCGCCTTCGGCTGACCGCAGACTATCCGGGGAGGATCAGGACATGGCCGCGCAGACCTTTGGCACTTTCCTTTTGTGGCTCATCGTGTTCGTCATCGCCGTGGTGGTGGCCGTCTATATTCTGAGATGGCTCTACCGGCGCTCGACCAAGGAGACGGCTTTCGTGCGCACCGGCTTCCTCGGCGAGAAGGTGGTGGTGAATGGCGGCGCCTTCGTCATTCCCGTGCTGCACGAGATCACCCCGGTGAACATGAACGTCATGCGCATCGAGGTGCGGCGCGAGAACCAGGCGGCGCTGATCACCAAGAACCGCATGCGCGTCGACCTGATCGCCGAGTTTTTCGTGCGCGTTGGAGCGAGCCGGGACCTGGTGGCCGCGGCCGCACAGACGCTCGGCCGGCGAACCATGCAGGATGGGGGCTTGCGCGAACTGCTGGAAGGCAAGTTCGCCGGTGCCATGCGCACGGTTGCGGCCCAGATGACGCTTGAGGAAATGCACGAGCTGCGCCGCGACTATGCGGCCAAGGTGCGCGAGATGGCCGCTGAATCGCTTGCCGCCAACGGCCTTGAGCTCGAAAACGTCGCCATCGTCGACCTCGACCAGACCAGCCTCGAATTCTTCGATCCGTCCAATGCCTTCGATGCCGAGGGCCTGACGCAGCTGACCGAATCCATCGAGACGCGCCGGCGCATGCGCAACGAGATCGAGCAGCGCACGCTGGTCGACATCCGCAACCAGAACCTCGACACGCAGCGCAAGGTGCTGGAGATCGACCGCGAGACGGAATATGCGCGGCTGGAGCAGGAGCGCGAGGTGGAAACCCGCCGCGCCGCCCAGCGCGCCGAGCTTGCCCGCGAGCGCGCCGTGCGCGACCAGGAGGCCGAACAGGCGCAGCTTCTGGCCCGCGAGGCGGTGGAGAAGTCGCGCCTGGCGCAGGAACGCAGCATCACCGAAGAGCGCATCCGCAGCGAGGAAGAGACCCAGCGCCGCGAGATCGCGCGCCGGCGCGCGCTCGACGAAGCCGAACTCAAGATGCGCGAGATGACCGAGCGCGAGCAGATCGCCTTGGAGCTTTCGCTCGAAACGGCCCGCATCGAGCGCGAGCGCGCGCAAAGCGAACTGGAGATCGAACGCAAGAAGGCGCTGGAAATCGTCGAACTTGAACGCCAGGTAGCACTTGCCGAAAAGGCGCTGGACGTGACCAGGGCCGAGGCCGAGAAGCGCCGCGGCGAGATTGTCGCCAACCAGCAGACCGAGGCCGAGCGGATCGCGCAGGAGCGCGCGCTCGACCAGCTCAGGCTCGAGCGGGAGCGGCACCTGGAAGCGCTGCAGATCGCCAAGCGTCAGGCCTTCGAGGAAGCCGAGATCGCGGCCTCCGAGGAGGTGGAGCGGGCGCGCATCGCCACCGAGCGCGGCATCGAGGAAGCCAGGCTGGTCAAGGAGCGCGATCTGCGCCAGCTTGCCGTCGACCGCGACCAGAAGGTGGAGATCGCCGAGATCCAGAAGGCCATCGACATCGCCAAGAAGACGCAGGAGCGTTCTTCCGCGATCGCCGCTGCCGAGGCAGTGCGGGCGAAGGCGATCCAGGCCGAGGAACAGACCTTCACCGTCCGCGAGAGGGAAATCGCCGAGCGCCGCAAGCTGACCGACCTGATTGCCGCCGCGCGCGAGGCCGAGCGCGAGGCGCTGCGGCTGACGGCAGGGGCGGAAGCCGAGATGAAGGCCGCCAAGAGCCTGGCCGAGGCGCAGAAGATCGCTGCGAGTGCTGCGGCGGAGGCCGAGAAGAGCCAGGCCCTCGCCGCCGCCCAGCGCTACGAGGTCGATGCCGCCGGCAATCGCCTGCTCAACGAGGCGGAAAACCTTCTGTCGGAAGAGGCGCGTGCCGGCCGCCTGCGCGGCAAGCTGCTGGAGCGGCTGGAAGGCATCGTGCGCGAGAGCGTCAAGCCGATGGAGAAGATCGAGGGCATCAAGATCCTGCATGTCGATGGCGTGCATGGCGGAGCCGGCGGCGGCAATCGCAACGTCACCGACGAGGTGATCGACTCCGCCCTGCGCTACCGCGTGCAGGCGCCGATGATCGACAACCTCATGAAGGACATCGGCATCGAGGGCGGTTCGCTCGGCCGCATGACCGACGTGCTGCGCGATGCCAAGGACATTTCCAGCCTGACGCGCGACAAGAAGGGCAAGACCGGGAACGGCAAGGACGACAACGACGACGATCGCGATCGTTGATGCGGCGCGATGGGATCAGGGGGTAAGCCAATGCCGAAAGTCTATGTCTCCTCGGTGGTGAACGCGCCGGCGACCGATGTCTGGCAGGTGGTGCGCAACTTCAACGGCCTGCCCGACTGGACGCCCTTCGTGGCCGAAAGCCGCATCGAGCAGAACGCCCGGCCCGATCAGATCGGCTGCATCCGCATTTTCACGCTCAAGGATGGCGGGCGGATCCGCGAGCGGCTGCTGGCGCTCTCGGACTACGACCTCTCCTGCACCTATTCGATCCTCGAAAGCCCCATGGGCGTGGAGAACTATGTCGCCAGGCTGGCGCTGACGCCGATCACCGACGGCAACGCCACCTTCTGCGAATGGGAGGCGGAGTTCGACTGCGCGCCGGAGCGGGAGGCCGCGCTGATCCAGCAGATCGGCAGTGGCGTCTTCCAGGCCGCGTTCACTTCGCTGAAGAAGCGCTTCGCGCGCTGACGCCGCCAGATGGTTCAGGTCTGCCAGAGCACGATCATCGACGCGCCGATCGACGAGGTCTGGCGCGTGCTGCGCGATTTCAACGGGCACGACCGCTGGCACCCGGCAATCGCGTCGAGCGAGATCGAAAACGGCGAGCCGGTGGATGCGGTCGGCTCAGTGCGCCGCTTTCGGCTCGCGGATGGCGGCGAGCTGCGCGAGCAGTTGCTGTCGCTCTCGGACAAGGATTTTCGGCTGACCTATTGCCTGCTGGAATCGCCACTGCCGCTGATGGGCTATGTCGCCT
>JAEWHN010000175.1 GCA_023387775.1 Pseudomonadota bacterium
ATCCAATAGTCATGTGGCACAAAAGACACGCTTTGCCGAAGCGCCATAATAAGTCATTAACCTTTGCACCACCGGCGCGCCCGCCACCCTCTTGTCGCGCCCAGGAATCGCTGCGCGGCGAAGGAAACGATTCGACTTTTCTCCGTCTCCCGCGGCCGGCTGGGGTGCGCCCGCGCCTTTCCAGAGGCACGAGGGCAAGTTTTTCGGGATTTCGTGCGCTTTTTTCGACATTCGGCTTTTATGCTTATTGCTTGTGGCCGCCCTTTTCATTATCCAGCGAAGCGCCGGAGAGGTGGCCGAGTGGTCGAAGGCGCTCCCCTGCTAAGGGAGTAGAGGTCAAAAGCTTCTCGTGGGTTCGAATCCCATCCTCTCCGCCATCGCTACATGACGAGCGATCGCGGTCCCCGGCTTTCCTTCCGACCCACTGAACGACTCGCCCCGAGGGGCCTCTGCGTGCACCAGCACGCTCAAGGCGCGGGCATGATTGTTGCACCCTCGCCGAATCGGACTGATTCCGCCTCACCCGCAGCATTTCCCTTTTCTTGTTCCGCGACACGCCGGTGCCGGGGAATCGCGAACAACAAGGCCATGCGCCCTTCAAGTGCGCCCGCAGCTCCGCGCGGGAAGGTTGCATTTGAATCAAATGCCCCTGTGCATATTGAGACTTGGATAAAGGAATCGCTGCCCAATGGCGGCATGGACACGACAGACCGCTACGACCTCATTCTCGACCCCTCGGACAACTGGACCGTATGGGACCTCATCAACGACGAACCGGCGATGTTCGGCGATCATCTCCTGGCGGGGATGACCGAGACCGAGGCCAAAGCCGCGCGCGATGTGATGAACGACGCCTGGCGACGCCTTAACGAGAACGCGAAGCTGCAGAAGCGGACAAACGCGGCATAGCCAGGCGCGATTCGGGCGCCCGGGAGCCCGGGCCATGCGACTCGCGACTCAAGCCGCCCGGCCCGTTCAGTCTCCCTGCCGAAGGCGGGGTCATCAGGCCGTCGCTTCCACCATGGCAGCGAGCGAGCGGAGGACCGTTTCCCGTTCATCCGGCGTAAGGATGTCCAGCTCGAACAGCCGCAGGCTCCGCATGCCTTCGAGCGCGAGATAGACGATAAGCGCCTTGGCCGCGTTGCTGGAGTTCGCTTCGAGGCGGTCGAGAAGCTTTCGATTGAAGCGCCTGACCGGCGCGAGGAACTCGGGGCTCTCCGCCATCGCCGCCAGGACACCCGAAGCCGGCGGCTGGGATTGCTCGAGCTCGGTGACAAACATCTCCAGGTAGGACGAGATCAGGCTGTCGGGACGACCCTGTTGCTGCTCCTCCTTCCTGTTCAAGGCCGCATCGAACTCGCTCAGATGCTGCTCGACCAGCGCCTCCAGCAGCTTGGCCTTGCTGGGGAAGTGATAGAGCAGACCGCCTTTCGAGACCGCGGCGCGCTGCGCGACGGCATCAAGAGAGAGGTGGGCAGGCCCGACATCGCGCGACACTTGTGCGGCCGCCGCCAGGATTCTCTGCCGTGATGTCACCTTCTCAGCCGCCATTGGAATCTCCGAAACACATTGACAATACCGTCCAGACGGTACAGTAAATGCCCCCAAGTTTTCAACCACTGCTTTTTTCGGAAGGCAGCGCGGTGATGAAGACGCCAGCTCAACCAGTTTTTCGATGTCGGTGACGCTATGATAAAGCGCTTCCTTATTGCCTTAGTTCTCCTGGTGCTCGTTTGCGGCGGGATCGTCGGTTTCAACCTGTTCCGCGACAACGCCATCAAGCAATTTTTCGCCAACATGCCGGTGGCGACGCTCACAGTGTCGTCGCAGGAGGTTGAACCAGTTACCTGGACGCCGGGCATCGAGGCCATCGGCACTGTCAGCGCATCGAGAGGTGTCGACCTGACGGTCGAGACCGCGGGGCTGGTCAAGGAGATCCGTTTCGCCGCCAACGAGCAGGTGAAGGCCGGCGCCGTGCTTATCCAGCTCGATGACGCAGTCCAGCAGGCGGACCTTGCCGCAGCCAAGACGCAGGCGGCGCTCGACAAGATGACTCTGGAACGCGCCGCCGTGCTGCAGAAGCGCGGCGTGGGTTCGGATGTGACGGTCGATTCCGCTCGCGCGGCCGCCGACGCCTCTGCCTCGCAGGTGGCGAAGCTCCAGGCACTTGTGGACCAGAAGCAGATTCGAGCGCCTTTCGATGGCACGGTCGGCATTCCCAGGGTCGATCTGGGCCAGTATCTCGCCCCCGGCACCATCGTCGCCACCCTTCAGGACCTGGAGACGATGTATGTCGATTTCTCGATTCCCGAACAGCAGATTGGCCTCTTGAAGATCGGCGGCCACGTCCGCTTCGGTGTCTCGTCCGAGGACATGCCGTTTGAAGGTTCCATCATTGGCGTCGAGCCGAAGGTCGACCCGGTTTCGCGCCTGGTGGCGGTTCGGGCCGAAGTGGCCAATTCCGGCGGCAAGCTCAGCCCCGGCCAGTTCGTCCAGGCGCGCGTGATCCTGCCCGAGGAGAAGAACGTGGTCGCGCTGGCGCAGACCTCCGTGGTGACCAGCCTCTATGGAGACTATGTCTTCGTGATCCGTCCTGAAGAGCCGCAGGCGGCAGCGAGTTCCGGCGCCGCGGGCGTCGTGGACGAGGCCAATGCCAAGGCCTCCGAACAGGCCGCGCCGAAGCTTGTCGCACGTCAGGTATTCGTGAAGACCGGACGCCGTTCCGACGGTCTTGTTGAGATCCTGCAAGGGGTTGCCGCCGGCGATCAGGTGGTTACGGCGGGCCAGAACCGGCTTTCCAACGGCGCGCCGGTGGCCATCGACAACACCGTGAACCCTGCCCTTCCGACCCAGCCGGAGCAGGCAAAGAAATGAGCTTTTCCGACATCTTCATCCGCCGGCCTGTCCTGTCGACGGTCGTTGCCCTGCTGATCCTGCTTCTCGGCTTCCAGGGCATCTTCAATCTTTCGGTGCGGCAATATCCGAAGGTCGATGAAACGGTGATCACCATCACCACGGCCTATCCGGGCGCGAGCCCGGATCTGATCCAGGGCTTCATCACCGCGCCGATTTCCTCTGCGGTCTCCACGACCGAGAACATCGACTATGTCACCTCGCAGAGCCGGCCTTCGGCCAGCATCGTGACGGTGCAGATGAAGCTCGGCTCCGACCCCGACGTGGCGCTGACCGAGGTCATGTCCAAGGTGCAGCAGGTCAAGAGCAAACTGCCCAGCGACGCCAAGGACCCGACCATCGTCAAGGGCACCGGCCAGCAATTCGCCATCATGTATCTGGCGATGCAGAACCCGAACATGACGTCGGAGGAGCTGACCGAATATCTCGAGCGCGTCATCCGCCCGCGCGTTTCCACCATCCAGGGCGTGGCCGAAGTGCAGGTTCTGGGCGCGGCGAACTACTCGATGCGCGTCTGGATCGATCCGATCCGGCTAGCCGCCCGCGGCCTGACCGCCGCGGAAGTGCTGAACGCGATCAATTCGTCAAACTTCCTTGCCGCCCCCGGCAAGACCAAGAACGAATATGTCGCCCATTCCATCACGCTCCGCTCCACGCTGCAGAACCCCGAGGCGTTCGGCGCACTGCCGCTGCGGTCCGACAAGGGCAATGTCGTGCGGCTGCGCGATGTCGCCAAGGTCGAGCTGGCCGCCGAAAGCACCGACACGGTGGTGAATTTCAACGGCAAGCCGGGCACCTTCATCGGCGTGTTCCCCACCCCGTCGGCGAATCCACTCGACACTGCCTCGGCCGTCATCAAGGAGCTGCCGGCCATCCAGAGCAGCCTGCCCGACGGCATGACGATCACCCTCGTCTACGATTCCACCGAGACGATCAGCGCTTCGATCTCCGAAGTCTTCAAGACCATCGCCGAGGCGGTAGCCATCGTCGTCGTGGTCATCCTGCTGTTCCTCGGCTCGTTCCGCTCGGTGGTGATGCCAGTTGTCACCATTCCGCTGTCGCTGATCGGTGTCTGCTTCATCCTTCTGACGATGGGCTACTCGATCAACCTGCTTTCGCTCCTGGCGATGGTCCTAGCCATCGGCCTTGTGGTCGACGACGCCATCGTGGTGGTGGAGAACATCCACAGGCATATGGAAGAAGGCATGACGCCCATGCAGGCGGCGTTCAAGGGCATGCGCGAGATCTTCGCACCGGTGGTGGCCATGACGATCACGCTTGCCGCGGTGTTTGCGCCGCTCGCCTTTACCGGCGGCCTGACCGGTTCGCTGTTCAGGGAATTCGCCGTTACGCTGGCAGGCGCGGTCATCATTTCGGGCTTCGTCGCCGTCACCATAACCCCCATGATGTCGGCCCGCCTGCTGAAGCCCGGCCACGGGCGTTTCCAGAGCCTCGTGGACCGGACGTTCGACAGCATCGCCAACCGCTATGAGCGGCTGGTCTCCGGCTCGCTGAAATACCGGCCCGTGACGATTCTGGTCGTCGTCGCGCTGGTGGCGGTGACCGGCTTCATGTTCGTCAAGACCTCGAGCGAGCTGGCGCCCGAGGAGGATTCGGGCGCGCTGTTCTCGCTCATCCAGGCGCCGCGCTACGCCACGACCAAATACACCAGCCTCTATGCCGACCAGATTCGCGACCTGACGGCGGATTTGCCCGAATTGCGCGCCAATTTCTCGATCGTTGGCCTTGGCGGCGAAACGAACAGCGGCTTCTCGGTCTGGGCGTTCAAGGATTGGGCCGATCGCGCGCGCTCGCAAAAGGAGATCCAGCAGGACATCCAGAACCGGCTGAAAAAGGTGGCCGGTGCGCAGGCGCTGGTCTTCGCACCTCCCTCGCTTCCCGGCGCGGGCGGCGGCCTGCCAATCTCGCTGGTCATCCAGTCGACCGGCGATCCGAGCCAGGTGTTCGAAGTGGCCGAGGCGATCAAGCAGAAGGCGACTGCTTCCGGGCGATTCATCATTGTCCAGAACTCGCTCTCTTTCGACGCCCCGCAGGTGACGATCACCATCGACCGCGACCGCGCGGCGGCGCTCAACATCCCCATCCGGGATATCGGCACCACGCTTGGTCTGCTCGTCGGCGGCGGCGCCATCGCGCAATTCGATCGCGATGCCAACAGCTATGACATCATCACCCAGGTGCCGGATTCCTTCCGCGGCAATCCGGAAAAGCTCGGCGAGTTCTTCGTCCGCAGCATGACCGGGGAAATGGTGCCGCTGTCGGCCGTGGTGAACATCAGCACCAATGCCTCGCCGGCCTCGATCGAGCAGTTCAACCAGTTGAACTCTGCCACGATCTCCGCGCTGCCCCTGCCGGGCGTGACCACCGGCGACGGCCTGGCAACGATCGAAGAAATTGCCAAGCCGCTGCTGCCGTCAGGCTTCTTCGTCGATTATTCCGGCCAGTCGCGGCTGGAGAAGGAACAGGGCAATACGATCCTGATCGCCTTCGCCCTCGCCATTGTGGTGATCTATCTGGTGCTTGCGGCGCAGTTCGAGAGCTTCCGCGATCCGCTGATCATCATGATGTCGGTGCCGCTTTCGATCTTCGGCGCCCTCGTCCCGCTGAACCTTGGGCTCGGCACGCTGAATATCTACACCCAGGTGGGCCTGATCACGCTGATCGGCCTCATCACCAAGCACGGCATCCTGCTGGTGGAATTCGCCAACCAGCAACGCGAGGAGCATGGCCTTTCTCGCATGGAGGCGATCGTCGCTTCGGCCAAGGTGCGCCTGCGGCCGATTCTGATGACCACCGCCGCCATGGCGCTAGGCGTGGTGCCGCTGATCAAGGCGGCAGGCGCTGGCGCCGCTGCCCGCCATTCGATGGGTTTGGTGATCTTTTCGGGCGTACTGGTGGGAACGCTGTTCACCCTGTTCGTGGTGCCGATGTTCTACACGCTGATTTCCCGCAAGGATTTCGCGCGCAAGGACGCCGGCGAAGCCGCGGGCGCGGCGGAAGTTGCTGCGCAATGACGCCTACCCGGCGCGCCCGGCCGATTTGTTCGGGCGCGCCGCTTTTTGCCGGTTGAGTTGACGGCTTCCAAACCGCCTGGCACGCAAGAATCCTGAGGCCTGCCCCGCCGAACTCTGCTATCTGCGGGCAGACACGACGGCCCATGAGGTTGTCGCCCTGAAATTTGAGAGCCATGAACCCATGAAGCAGCGCCCGCCCCTGACCCCGATCATCGCCGCCCTGCCGGCAATGGTGCCCTTCGTCGGCCCGGAGGCGCAGGTGAGAATGAGCGGGCGGCCGTTCCGCGCCCGCATAGGCGCGAATGAGAGCAGCTTCGGCCCCTCCCCGCGCGTGATCGCAGCGATGCAGGACGTCGCCAAGGACATGTGGATGTACTGCGATCCCGACAATCATGATCTGCGCACCGCGCTCGCAGCCCACCTTGGGCTCGGCCCCGACAATGTGGTCGTCGGCGAAGGCATCGACGGTGTGCTGAGCCTCGCGGTTCGCATGCTGGTTTCGCCCGGCGACGCGGTGGTCACTTCGCTCGGCGCGTATCCGACGTTCAACTTCCATGTTGCCGGCGTCGGCGGCAGGCTGGTCACGGTGCCCTATGAGAACGACCGCGAAAGCCTGGACGGGTTGCTGGCGGCGGTGAAGCGGGAAAATGCGCCGCTGGTCTATCTCTCCAACCCCGACAACCCGATGGGCACCTGGTGGGAGACGGACGAGCTTATCCGCTTCATGGACGCATTGCCCGAAACCACAATGCTTATCCTGGACGAGGCCTATGGCGAGACGGCGCCGGCCTCCGCGCTGCCGCCAATCGAGGTCGATCGCCTCAACGTGCTGCGCATGCGCACCTTCTCCAAGGCCTATGGCCTGGCCGGCATCCGCTGCGGCTACGCCTTCGGTGACGCCCAGCTGATTTCCGAGTTCGAAAAGATCCGCAACCATTATGGCGTCAGCCGGATGGCCCAGATCGCGGGCGAAGTTGCGCTTGCCGATCAGGACTACCTCGCCACCGTAGTGGCCAAGGTAGCTGCCGGGCGCGACCGCATCTCGGCAATCGCTCGCGAGAACGGCCTCACTCCTATCCCGTCCGCCACCAATTTCGTGACCATCGATTGCGGCGGAGACGCCGATTTCGCCATGAAGGTGATGCAGCACATGCTGGCCCGCGGCGTCTTCATCCGCAAGCCAATGGCGCCGGTGCTCAACCGCTGCATCCGTGTCAGCGTGGGCCTCGACCACGAACTGGAGATTTTCGGCGCAGAGCTGCCCGGCGCACTGGCGGAAGCCCGCGGCTGATTTCCCCAGGGCGCGGCGGGCGAACTGCATCTCCGCGCCTCTCGATCTCGCCACCCAAATACGGTCCCCGCTCTCTGATTTGAGTGGAGGCCGGCTGCTCCTCGCCTCCGGAATTTTGAACGCAATAGGGCTGCCGCCCCTGCGAAGCCTGACCCAAAGTCCGGGCTACATGCGCCGTTCCAGAAGGCGATTCTTCCCCACTTGAGGCGGAAGCCCAGCTCTCCATTTGCCCTCTCCTGGCCCCCGTAAGGACGCCATCTCACGCCGGCAGACGCACCTTGAATTAATTGAACGTTCGTTTTATTCTTTTTACCAACAGGAGAATCCATGGCACGCACTACGGGTTCAGACGGCGGCAGGACGGAAGCAGCGATCCGCGAGGCGGCGATCAGCCTGATGGCGCGGTTCGGCTATGAGGCCGTCTCCATGCGCCAGCTTGCCGCCGAGGTCGGCGTACAGGCTGCTGCCCTCTATCGCTACTTTCCCACCAAGGAAGACCTGCTGTTCACATTGATGCGCGAGCACATGGAAGGCCTGCTTGCCGCCTGGGAAGCTGTGCGCCCGGCCATCGACGATCCGCGTGCCGAGCTCGCCGCCTATGTGCGCAACCACATCCGCTTCCATGTCGAGCGCCGGCATTCGACCCATGTCTCCAACATGGAGCTTCGCAGCCTTTCGCGCGATAATTTGACCGCGATCCTTCGGCTGCGCACTGCCTATGAAAAGGAACTGCGCCAGATACTGCGTGACGGCACGGAAGCCGGCGTCTTCGACGTCGACGACATCGGACTGACGGCGATTGCAATCATCCAGATGATCACCGGCGTGATCGTCTGGTTCCGCCCGGACGAGCGACTCTCGGTGGAAGAAGTGGCCGAGACCTACCTTGCCATGACCATGCGCCTGACCGGCGCGGACAAGCCCAGGGAGCGCCCCTATGTACACGCAAACGCTTGATTTCGGGCAAGGCGAGGACATCGAAGCATTGCGCGACCTCGTGCGGCGCTTCGCGCAGGACAGGATCGCGCCGCTGGCGGCGGAGATAGACCGCTCCAACCAGTTTCCGTCGCATCTGTGGGCCGAGATGGGTGCACTTGGCCTGCTCGGCATAACCGCCTCGGCCGATTTCGGCGGAAGCGGCATGGGTTATCTCGCCCATGTCGTGGCGATGGAGGAGATTTCACGTGTCTCGGCCTCGGTCGGCCTGTCCTACGGCGCGCATTCGAACCTCTGCGTCAATCAGATCAGCCGCTGGGCCACGCCTGCGCAGAAGGAGAAATTCCTGCCGCCGCTGTGCTCCGGCGAAAAGGTCGGCGCGCTGGCCATGTCGGAAGCAGGCGCGGGATCGGATGTGGTGTCGCTCAAGCTGCGCGCCGAAAAGCGCAATGACCGCTATGTGCTCAACGGCACCAAGATGTGGATCACCAACGGCCCCGACGCCGACACGCTGGTGGTCTATGCCAAGACCGACCCGGAGCAGAAGTCGCGCGGAATAACCGCCTTCGTGGTCGAAAGGACCATGCCGGGCTTTTCGGTGGCGCAGAAGCTCGACAAGCTCGGCATGCGTGGCTCCAGTACCGGCGAGCTCGTGTTCGAGGATGTGGAAGTGCCGTTCGAAAACGTGCTGCACGAGGAAGGCGCGGGCGTGGAGGTTCTGATGTCGGGCCTCGACTATGAGCGCACCGTGCTGGCCGGCGGGCCGCTCGGCATCATGGCCGCCTGTTTGGACGTGGCGGTTCCCTACGTGCGTGAGCGCAAGCAATTCGGCCAGCCGATCGGCGAGTTCCAGCTCGTGCAGGGCAAGCTTGCCGACAAGTACACGACGATGAACGCCGCGCGCGCCTATGTCTATGGCGTGGCCAGCGCCTGCGACCGGGGCCACACCACCCGCAAGGACGCGGCCGGCTGCATCCTCTTCGCCGCCGAGAGAGCAACGCAGATGGCGCTCGACGCGATCCAGCTGCTTGGCGGCAACGGATATATCAACGACTATCCCACCGGCCGCCTGCTGCGAGACGCCAAGCTATACGAGATCGGCGCCGGCACCAGCGAAATCCGGCGCTGGCTGATCGGCCGCGAGATGATGGCGGAGAGCCTCTGACATGCCTGTCATTCAATCCCAACTCTCGCCCTCCTCCGATGCCTTCAAGGCCAATGCCGAGCATATGCGCATGCTGGTGGCCGACATCGCCGAAAAGGCTGCGATTGTTGAAAGCGGCGGCTCGGAGGAAGCGCGCAAGCGCCACACCGCGCGCGGCAAGCTCTTGCCGCGCCAGCGGCTTGCACAGCTGCTGGATGCCAGTTCGCCCTTTCTCGAGATCGGCCAGTTCGCGGCCTGGAACATGTATGGCGGAGACATTTCGTCGGCCGGCATGATCGCCGGCGTAGGCCGGGTCGAGGGGCGCGAGGTGATGGTCGTCGTCAACGACGCCACGGTGAAGGGCGGCACCTACTATCCGGTCACGGTGAAGAAGCATCTGCGGGCGCAGGAAATCGCCATGCAGAACAACCTGCCCTGCGTCTATCTGGTGGATTCCGGCGGAGCGAACCTGCCAAACCAGGACGAGGTTTTCCCGGACCGCGAGCATTTCGGTCGCATCTTCTACAACCAGGCCAACATGTCGGCGGCGGGCATCCCGCAGATCGCCTGCGTCATGGGCTCCTGCACGGCAGGCGGAGCCTATGTGCCGGCCATGTCCGACGAAACGATCATGGTGCGCAACCAGGCCACCATCTTCCTGGGCGGGCCGCCGCTGGTGAAGGCCGCGACGGGCGAGGAGGTGACGGCCGAGGAACTGGGCGGCGCGGATGTCCACACCCGGCTCTCGGGCGTTGCCGACCACTACGCCATGGACGATGCGCATGCGCTGGCGATCACCAGGCAGATCGTCAGAAACCTGAACCGAAAGAAGACGATTGGGCTCGACCTGAAGACGCCGGTTCCTCCACTTCACGCGCCGGAAGAAATCTACGGCGTCGTGCCGACCGACACCCGCCATCCATACGACGTACGCGAGATCATCGCGCGCATCGTCGACGGCTCCGAATTCGACGAGTTCAAGCAGAACTACGGCACCACGCTGGTGACCGGTTTTGCCCATATCCACGGAATGCCGGTGGGCATCCTCGGCAACAATGGTGTGCTGTTTTCCGAAAGCGCGCTGAAGGGGGCGCATTTCATCGAACTGTGTTGCCAGCGCAAGATCCCCCTTATTTTCCTGCAGAACATCACCGGCTTCATGGTGGGGGCAAAATACGAGGCCGGCGGCATTGCCAAGGACGGCGCCAAGCTGGTGACGGCGGTGGCCACCGCACAGGTGCCGAAACTCACCGTCATCGTCGGCGGTTCCTTCGGGGCCGGAAACTACGGCATGTGCGGCCGCGCATTTTCGCCCCGCTTCCTGTGGATGTGGCCCAATGCGCGCATCTCGGTCATGGGCGGCGAGCAGGCCGCAACCGTGCTTGCGATGGTCAAGCGCGAGGGCATTGAGCGCAGGGGCGGCACGTGGACCGCAGAGGAAGAAGCGGCGTTCCGCGCGCCGATCCTCGAAAAATATGAACACGAGGGCCACCCGCTTTATTCCTCGGCGCGGCTCTGGGACGATGGCATAATCGACCCGGCAAGAACCCGTGACGTACTGGCGCTAAGCCTTTCGGCCACGCTCAATGCACCGGTGCCGGACACGAAATTCGGCCTATTTAGGATGTAGCGTCACCCGGGCGCGGGCTCGAACGAGCAACCCAACGACGAAGGAGCCTGACATGACTGCCAATCCGAGCAAATTTGTCTGGTATGAGCTGATTACCAGCGACGTCGATGCTGCAGAAAACTTCTACAAGACCGTAGTGGGCTGGAATTCCGAGCCCTGGGAAAGCGGCGTCGAGATGCGCTACGTCATCATGAAGGCAGGCGATACCGGGGTGGCCGGCGTGATGGCCACTCCCGCGGAAGCGGCCGGCATGAAGCCGGCCTGGATCGGCTATATCCACTCCGCCGACGTGGACGCGGCCACCGACAGCGTGCGCAAGGCCGGCGGCAAGGTCATACGCGAGCCCGGGGACATTCCGGAAATCGGCCGCTTCTCGGTGGTGACCGACCCGCAAGGGGCGTTATTCATGATGATCACGCCCAAAGGCGAAGGCGGCACGCCTTCCCCGCAGATGACTCCCGGCCATATCGGCTGGCACGAGCTTTTCGCAGCCGATTGGAAAAGCGCTTTCGACTTCTACGCGAGCCAGTTTCACTGGACCAAGGGCGACGCGCTCGACATGGGGCAGATGGGCACCTACCAGCTGTTTGCAGCCGGTGGCGACGCGATCGGCGGCATGATGACAAAGCCGCCGCAGATCCCCTCGCCGCCCTACTGGCTGTATTACTTCAACGTTGGTGACATCGACGCGGCCACAAAGCGGGTTACCGAAAACAAGGGCAAGGTTCTGATGGGGCCGGTGCAGGTGCCGGGCGGTGCCTGGATCGTGCAATGCACCGATCCGCAGGGCGCACTCTTCGCGCTTGTCGGCAGTCGGACCTGAGCGGCGAGGCCGGACGTTCCGGGAGGATTGATGTTCAGCAAGATTCTGATCGCCAATCGCGGCGAGATCGCGGTTCGCGTCATCCGCACCGCACGGCGCATGGGCATTCGCACCGTCGCGGTCTATTCCGACGCGGATGCCGGCTCGCTTCATGTGGAAATGGCCGACGAGGCGGTGCATATCGGCGCCTCGCCTGTCGGCGAAAGCTATCTGCGCGGCGACAGGATCATAGCGGCGGCCAAGGCCACCGGCGCCGAAGCTATCCATCCGGGCTACGGCTTCCTTTCCGAGAATCCTGACTTCGTTGAAATGGTGGAGGCGGCCGAATTGGTGTTCATCGGCCCCTCGGCCGCCTCCATCCGCGCCATGGGCCTGAAGGACGCGGCCAAGCGCCTGATGGAGGAAGCCGGCGTGCCGGTGGTGCCGGGCTACCACGGCGAAGCGCAGGACATCGTTCTGCTGGCCTCCAAGGCTCGCGAGATCGGCTATCCGGTTCTGATCAAGGCGCGTGCCGGCGGCGGCGGCAAGGGCATGCGCCGGGTCGACCATCCCGACGATTTCGTCGACGCGCTGTCGGGTGCGCGGCGCGAAGCGCAGGCGGCCTTTGGCGACGACAGGGTGCTGATCGAGAAATACGTCGAAAAACCTCGGCACATCGAGGTTCAGGTCTTCGGCGACAATTTCGGCAACGCCGTTCATCTGTTCGAGCGCGACTGCTCTGCGCAGCGCCGGCACCAGAAGGTGATCGAGGAAGCCCCCGCCCCCGGCATGACGGCCGAGATGCGCCGGGCCATGACAGAAGCGGCCGTGACCGCGGCCAAGACGATTTCCTATTCAGGCGCAGGCACCATCGAATTCATCGTCGATGCCTCGGAGGGACTGAGGCCTGACCGCTTCTGGTTCATGGAAATGAACACGCGCCTGCAGGTCGAGCACCCGGTAACGGAGATGATCACCGGCATGGATCTGGTGGAATGGCAGCTTCGCGTCGCGGCTGGCGAGAAACTGCCGAAAAGCCAGGAAGAGATCGCGCTCTCCGGCCACGCCTTCGAAGCACGCATCTATGCCGAAGACCCCGAGCGTGATTTCCTGCCGGCCATCGGCACGCTGCACCACCTGCGTTTTCCTGCCGATGCACCAAGGGGTTCGTCCATGCGCATCGAGACAGGAGTGCGGCAGGGAGATACCATCTCGCCCTTTTACGACCCGATGATCGCAAAGCTTGTCGTCCACGCTGATGACAGGCGTTCGGCGCTGGACGCATTGGCGGCTGCGCTGAAGGAGACCCGAATTGCGGGCTCTGTTACCAATGTCGGCTTCCTGACCGCGCTGTCGCAGGACGCGGATTTCACCGCGGGCGACGTCGACACCGGCCTGATCGGACGCAAACAGCCGGCGCTGGCTGCCAAGCGCAGGCCAGATGCCGGCAGCATCGCCCGTGCTGCCCTGGCAGCCTCTGGCGTAGCGCCAACCGAGATATCGCCTGACGATCCATGGACCGCCCTGGCAGGCTACAGCCATTTCCATCCGATCGAACGGCGAGTGTCCCTGCATTTCGACACGCAGGAACACACGGCCACCATTGTCACTCTCGCGGAAAATCTCTTCGCAGTTCGCGTCGACACCGCCGCCCCCATCACTCTGTCGCGAGGTGACCTCGCCGCAACCGCGCGGTGGCCGGGCCACGTGACGGTTTTCGGAAAGGGCGCGTCCTATACGTTCACCGTGCCCGATCCCTTCGCGAATGCAGCGGATGCGGAATCTGGCGTCGGCAGCATGCGCGCGCCGATGCCCGGTCTCGTCAAGCTCGTGCGCGCCGACAAGGGCGACACCGTGAAGAAAGGCCAGCCGCTTCTGATCCTGGAAGCAATGAAGATGGAGCACACCATCGCGGCCCTGCATGACGGGACCATTGCAGAAATCGCGGCTGAAGGCGCACAGGTGACGGACGGAACCGTGCTGGTCCGTTTCGTCGAACAGGCAGGTGCCTGAGCTCGCAACGTCCGAACCTTCGAAACGAAAATGGCCGGGACTAGCCCGGCCATCTCGTCAAATCGCCAAAATGGCGCCCGGCATTACTGCTCGATCGGAGCGTACTTGCCGTCGTGCCACTGGTTAATGTCGTAGGCGGCGTTCTTGAGGTCGCCCTTCTCGTCGAACACGACTTGGCCGACGACGGTGTCGATCGCCTCGCCGTTCTTCAGCGCCTCGGCGACCTTCATCGGATCGTCGGTGCCGGCGCGCTCGATGCCCTGCGCGAAGGCCTGGATCACGGCATAGGAGAACAGCGTGAAGCCCTCCGGCACGAAGCCGCCGGCCTTGATCTTCTCAATGGCTTCCTTGGCTTCGGGCTTGGCCTGCGGGTCAGACGGGAACACGAACATCGTGCCTTCGCCAGCCGGGCCGGCGATCTGCCAGAATTCCGGCGAGGCGATGGAGTCCGGCATGATCAGCTGGAACTTGAAGTCCTGCTCCGATGACTGGCGCAGAATGAGGCCGGCCTCGGGGTGATAGCCGCCGAAGTAAACGACATCGGCCTTCATGCCCTTAAGCTTGGTGACGAGCGCGGAATAGTCTTTCTCGCCGGCATTGATGCCTTCATAGAGCACTTCCTTCAGGCCGTTTTCGTTCATCGTCTTGCGCACGGCATCAGCGACACCCTGGCCGTAGGCGCCCTTGTCGTGCAGGATGACGACGTTCTTGCCCGCATACTTCTTGGCGATCCACGGACCGATGAAGGCGCCCTGGGCGTCGTCGCGCGTGTAGAGACGCATGATGGTCGACCAGCCCTTGGCGGCCGCGTCGTCCGTCATGATCGGGTTCGACGAGGCCGGGCTCATCATCAGCATGCCGCTCTCGGCATAGACGGCCGAAGCCGGGATGCTCGAGCCCGAACATGCGTGGCCGTCGATGAACTTGATGCCATTGGCGACGATGCGGTTGGCCACCGACACCGCCTGCTTCGGATCGCAGACGTCATCTTCGATCGCAATCTTGACCTGGCGGCCCATCACGCCGCCCTTTTCATTGATGGCCTTTGCTGCGGCCTCAGCGCCCTGCTTGAACTGGTCGCCGATATTGGCGAGCTGGCCGGTCATCGGGCCCACCACAGCAAATGTAATGTCGTCGGCGCGCGCAGCCTGCGCCGCCAACACGAAGCCGACCAGGGCGGCTCCGAGCAATGATTTCTTTATCACCTTAATGTCCTCCGATATCGGCATGGCGCCGAAAGCCACCTTGTTTATCCCAGGCTACGCGGAAATATCATTTGCGGCGGTGGCGATGCAACACGCCCACGCCGACAATCAAACGCAGAAAGCCGCGCGGCATATTCTTGCTGCGCGGCTTTCTGGTTGCGCGCATCGAACGCGTGTCCCCCGCCAGATGCGATCAGTTGCTCATTCAGTGCACGGCTCGCCCGCCTCCAAGCTGCCGCGTTCTTCTGGTGGGGCCGTGCCGTCTTCGCGGCTTTGGCCCATGTCATGTTCACTTGCCGAGCCAACGGCTCAGTGCATCGTCATCCATTCGCGCGCTTCACGCAGCGCCCGGGCAATCTCGGGCTTCGACATCGAACCCGAAAGCTCGGCGCGAAGTTCGGCTGCACGGGACGAGCCCTTGATCGCAGCGATATTGAACCACTTGTGTGCGGCGACGACATCAATCTCGCAGTCGCGGCCGGTGGCATACATGATGCCAAGCTCGAGAAGAACATCGGCCTGTGCAGCGGTTCCGATCGCGCCGACGCCGGCCTCCAACATTTCAAAGCGTGCCATTTTGAAGGTCCCTGTCCGTTGCTGGAGAGCGGCCTCTTTTTGTGGTCGCGGGCTGCTCTTCCGATGCTTCGAATGATGAACCCGAGGCTTGAATTCGCCGTTAAATCGCGTGCTTAATTTGGCGCAAACAAAGTCCAAACAACTGGTAAATTACTGAATTCATTAAGGATGCAAACCCGCGAAACCGCTGGAGCTTCCCGAAAATTAGATGAAAATTCACGTCACGGCCGGAAACCCTTTCCTAACCACGAATGCGGTGAACTTGCGCTGGAACTTGCAACATTCCTGCCGAAATCCCTCGGCGACACTCGCAAAAACCCCTCTCTCCTGCCGTTGCGGCACCGCTTTTGTTTTCCGAGGCGTTGGATTAGCTTACGTTTGCGTAAGCGGCCGATGCCGGGGGAGCGAAGCTCGGCCAGCCGCGCCTAGAGGGAGGACATGGATGTTTCGCAAACTGAGCATGGCTGTTGCCGCTTTGACGCTGATGGCAGGCGCCGCATACGCCGACCCGATCGAAGGCAACTGGAAAACGCAGAGCGGCGAAACCGCGGCCATAGGAAATTGCGGAGATGCTTTCTGCATTACGCTGAAGACCGGCAAGCACGCTGGAAAGCAGATCGGCAAGATGAGCGCCAGCGGAGATGGCAACTATGCCGGTTCCATCACCGACCCGGCGGACGACAAGACCTACAAGGGCAAGGCCAAGCTCAACGGAGGTGCGATGAAGATGAGCGGTTGCGTGCTGGGCGGCCTGATCTGCAAGGGCCAGAACTGGACGAAGCTCTGAGAGGAGCCTAGATCCCATTCAAGATCCGGCCCGCGAGAAGCCGCCGCGGACCGGGTCGTCATTTAGGCCCGTCAGGCGCGGGCGCGCTGACCAAACAGGATCTTTTGCGCTTCCTTGTCGGTCGCAAGGTTTTGGCGCTCGCGTTCTTCCTTGCCGACATCGATGCCGCGCCGCACCGCAGGCCGCGCCTTCATCGCCTCGAACCAGCGCTTTAGATTCGGAAACTCGTTCAGGTCCTGGCCCTGGCGCTCAAAGCCCATCACCCAGCCGATGCTGGCAATGTCGGCGATCGAATAGTCGCCGGCAAGGAATTCCCGATCGGCCAGGCGCTTGTTCATGACGCCGTAGAGGCGGTTCACCTCGTTTGTGTAACGCTCGATCGCATAGGGAACCTTCTCGGGCGCGTAGACGCGAAAATGGTTCGCCTGCCCGGCCATGGGGCCAAGCCCGCCCATCTGCCAGAACAGCCACTGGTCGACCTCGACGCGCTGGCGTTCATCGGAGGGATAGAGCTTGCCGAACTTGCGGCCGAGATACTGAAGAATGGCTCCGGATTCGAACACCGAGATCGGTTCGCCGCCCGGCCCCTCGGGATCAATGATGGCCGGCATGCGGTTGTTGGGCGAGATCTGGAGGAAAGAGGGCTCGAACTGCTCGCCGCGGCCGATGTTCACATATTTCACCGTGTAGGGAATGCCCAGTTCCTCGAGCATGATGGAGATTTTCCAGCCGTTCGGCGTCGGCCAGTAGTAGAGCTCGATCGGCTCGGTCTGCGTCGTCATGAAGTGGCCTCCAATGTCTCACTCAGGGGTCTCCTGCACATAAGCAGGCCCCGTGCAAACACAAGAAGCAGCTTCGTAAACGGCGATTAATAAAATTGAACCCAAGATGAATGGACCTATCAGAGGCCATTCAGCCGCGCTCAGGCATTGTCATCCGCATTGAAGGAGGCGCGGACAATGCTAGCTCGTCGGTTCACGATCGTCTGTCTGCTGATGGCGCTGTTCGGCATATTCCTTTCGATGCTCGTAGCGCAAAGCCACTCGCCTCATTCATGGGAGCACGGCGCGGTTCGCCCCTGCTTCTTCGAAACCGGGCTCGTCTGCGCCCTTGGCCGCCATTGAGATGCCGCATTCCTCTGCGTAAAGAAGCCCGCTCATGAAAAAAGCCTTCGAACTTTTCCCGACATTCTTCACGCTGCTTCCTCGCGCAGCCCTGCTCGTGGGCCTGGTTGCAGGCCCTGCGCTGGCCGTTCCGGCCGCGCGCTCCGGCAGCGGTGCGACCATCGAAGCACCTGCGGCGAAGAAAACCGGTGCCGGTCTTTTCCTGCTGATGAGCCTGCAGCGCTCCAGCTGACAAAATACTGCAGGGTTTCGCGCGTACCCTCTCCCAAGAGCAACGGCGAAACTCTATATTGGGTCATGGAAAAGAGAATCTATCCGGAACCCATTGAAACGATTTCCTGTCCAGAGCCTTTTGGACAGCAGTTTTTCTCGGACGCCGCCGAAGCGGTGAGCGCTCTGAAGATGCTCTACAAGCGCAACACCACGTTCTTGCGCAGTTCTTTCGCTTCGCTGGCAGAGACTGGCGACACCAACAAGCGTTATCGCGCGTTCTACCCCGAAATCAGGGTGACGACGTCTTCCTATACGCAGATCGACTCCAGGCAGGCCTATGGCCACATGCCCCTGCCCGGGCGGTATTCCACCACGATCACGCGCCCCGACCTCTTTGAAAGCTACCTGATCGAGCAGCTTCGGCTGATCATGCGCAATCACGGCGTGCAGGTCACCATTGCCGAAAGCTCGACGCCGATCCCGCTGCATTTCGCGTTCTTCCAGGACGCGAACGTTGACGGCTCGATTGCGGAGCGCCTGAAGCGCCCGATCCGCGATCTGTTCGACGTGCCGGACCTCGACGGCACCGACGACCACATCGCCAACGGTACATTGGAGACCCTGCCGGGTGAACCGCGCCCGCTGGCGCCGTTCACCGCCCAGCGTATCGACTATTCGCTGCACCGGCTGGCGCACTACACGGCGACGGTGCCCGAGCATTTCCAGAATTTCGTGTTGTTCACGAACTACCAGTTCTACATCGACGAATTCTGCGCCTATGCCCGCGGGCTGATGGCCAAGGGCGGCGAAGGCTACGAATGCTTCGTCGAGCCGGGCAACATCATTACCATGGCTGGGCAGGCTGCGCCCGCCGAAGGCGCGACGCTGGCGCGCATTCCGCAGATGCCCGCCTACCACCTCAAGAAGCCCGGCCATGGCGGCATCACCATGATCAACATCGGCGTTGGCCCGTCCAATGCCAAGACGATCACCGACCATGTCGCCGTGCTGCGCCCCCATGCCTGGCTCATGCTCGGCCACTGCGCGGGCCTGCGCAACACCCAGGCCTTGGGCGATTATGTGCTGGCGCATGCCTATGTGCGGGAAGACCATGTGCTCGACGACGACCTGCCGGTGTGGATCCCCATTCCGGCGCTGGCCGAAATCCAGGTCGCGCTTCAGGAGGCGGTGGCCGAGGTTACCGGCCTTTCCGGCTACGAACTGAAGCGCAT